>NZ_JBSYXO010000060.1:0-12727 GCF_054172045.1 Methylomonas sp. MgM2
TAATGCAAGGCCACGGTCAATTCCACCGTGCCCAAGCCGGCCGAGAAATGCCCGCCCGATAGGCTCACCGTGTGGGTAAGGTAGGCCCTGACTTCGTCGGATAATTGTTTTAGTTGGTCTTTGGATAACGCGCGTACATCCGCCGGACTATGAATGTTACTCAATAGGGCGCAATCTTTTTTCAGGTTCATAATCAGTACAAGGGTTCACGATAGAACATCAAAATGACGCCTATTTGGAACAAGGCGAACACTGAGACAAAACCGGCTATGTTTTTACCGGGGGAATCAAGTTTGAGTTCCAGCCAGCGGCCGCAAGCAAGAATCAGTGAAAAAACACCCATCAAGGTATGTCCGACCTGAATTAAAAAGGCCGTTTTCGCTTCAAACCCGACATGTGAGTGGGCAAGTAGCATCATGCCGCCGAAGGCGGCAAGAATCGGAAAGATGAACGGCAAAATGCCCGGATTGTCGCTAACGCGCGCGCGCATTTCCATCCAGCCCAAGGCGAACACGAGCAATGTCGCTAAGCGATGTTGTAAGACCTCGCCATTATTGAAAGTGCTGTCCCAGAAGCCGATCGGACCTAATGGCCAGGTTTCGGCATCGCTGCGGAAAAACAGGAATACCCCCAGCAACATGAATCCGACCGGCCAAAAACGCGCCCAATGGTGATAGCGCGGCCAGTAAGACAGCATGGCGAAGATACTCATTACGGTTAAAAATATGCCGGAGATGTTGTGGTTGTAATCGGACCAGGCCGTTGCCGCTTCGGACGGCACTTGGCCCACGATCGCGACGCGTCCGGCTTCGCCGGCGAGTAGCGCCTCGTGAGTTGGCGATATGAAGCGCGGGATACGGGGCTTGAACATCTTCAGCACTTCTTCCCAGCTTGCCGTCAAGTGCGGTATATCGACCGAGGGAGGTTGAGAAGCCAAACTAGCCGCCGTAAACAATATCGTAATCAGAACCAGCGATTCGGCTTCGATATAATAAGGAACGCGCGCGGTCAACGCATGGAGACTGCGGTTCTCGAAATAGTTCATGACCGCTTGGCGGTTCATCCAGGCGAAACCTAAAGCCAAAGACATCATCATGATTTTGACCATCAGCAAATTGCCGTATCCGGCACCGATAAAGCCTTGGAAGGTCCGGATGTAATACCAAGCCAACGGACTGCCGGTTAGCAATAATGCGGTAACTGCGGCGATGCCGAGGCCGGAAAAACGTTTCAGCATAAGCGGCCAGGTATCGATGGCAATCAAGTTTTGTTTTTTCATGCGCCAAATCAGCAGCAACTGAAAAATGCTTCCTACCCAAACGGCGGCTGCAATCTGATGACAGACCGTCAAGGTCATTAACAAGGCCCTATCATCCAGGCGGCTGGCGCCGTGAACCAACCAGGCGGCGGACATGGCTAACGGTAGAATAATCGCGCAGGCTTGAGTCCAGCGTTCCTTGGAGCGTAGGTTTTCTTGCAGCACGCATTTGACAAACCAAAACATCGCGAAAGCCGAAGCAGCCCGCGCCAAGCCGGCTTGGAATTGCACGGTGTTTAAAAATGCCGGGAACGGCGATTTACCCAAAGTCGCAGCCATTAGCCATATTTTCAGGCCGATCTTGGACAATTGGGTAATGACCAGAGCTTTGCTGCCGAACTGGATCAGATCGGCGGTTTTTTTCAACAAGGTGTTGTTATAGTTCGAATCTTCATCCCAAGGACGCAGAATCAAATATCCCCACAATAAACCGCCTATGGCGATCGAATAAAAGGTCAGATCGACGCCGCCGATCAGTGAATCGAGATAATCCGCAATGCCTTCCATACTTCTTAATTAGGCTATTTAACAAAAAAATGCAGCAAGTCTTCGCTTAAGTGGCCGTCGGCCGCGAAGATTTTTAATTTAATCGCATATTCGCCTGGTTCCAGGGCCGGCAGGTCCAGCAACACCGTGCCCGGTTTTAGGCCGGGCGTCGCGGAAATGACTTGCATTTTGTCGCCCGCACTAACCAGCAAAATTTCGGATAAGTCCAGTTCGACCTTGGAGTTAAACGATAACTCAACTTGGCTGGCTTGATTGACCGGCACCGGTTTTAACTCTAAGGAGTTTTTTGTGACGACGGCGTGAGCGAAAACACCGGCGCTGTTCGTCAAAACCAATATCAATAAAGCTGATTTGAGAAAACGCATCTGTTGCTACTCCTATTTTCTATTTTTTAATGCATGGCTAGCCAGGTTTTTGCCCAGCGTCCAAATCGAACCGGTGACGTTGTGCGTGTCGGCTATGGTTTTGTCCATCGAGCCGATGATCCAATCGCGGTCCTTTTGGTTTAGGTTCAAGGGCGGCAGGAATTTGACGACGTTCATACCGTGTCCGGCGACTTGGCTCAGAATACGGTGTTCCTTGAACAGCGGTATGGTAATCATTTGGCAGAACAGGCCTTTGTTAGCGGCTTCCAGCATGGCCCAGGCCGCTTTCAGGCCTAAACTTTTCGGCGCATGGAATTCGATCGCGATCATGGAACCCTTGCCGCGCGCTTCTTTCAAGAATTCATACTTTTCGCTCATCGCGTTGATGGTAGTGATAATGTCTTCGCCGACTTTGGCACTGTTTTCCACTAAGTTCTCGGCGCGCATCACTTCCAATGTGGCCAGGCCGGCCGCCATTGCCATGTTGTTTTTCGAGAATGTCGATCCATGCACAACGGCGCGGTCCATGCGGTTGAACACCGTGTCCATGATTTTGCCGGTCATCGCGACACCGCCGACCGGCACGAATCCGCCGGACAAGGCTTTTGCCATTAGTATCATGTCGGGTTTGACGCCCCAGTGGTCGATGGCCCAGAATTTACCGGTGCGGCCTATGCCGGTTTGGATTTCGTCGGCGACGAACAATGCGCCGTATTTTTTACAGAGACGTTCTACTTCCGGCAGATAATTGTCATCGGGAACATTAACGCCTTTACCTTGAATCGGCTCGACGATGAAAGCGGCGACGTCTTTGCAGCTGAGTTCTTTCTCCAAGGCGGCCAGATCGTTAAACGGCACGGCGCTGCAGCTCGGCAGCAAGGGCCCGAAACCTTCGCGGAAAATTTCCTCGCCGTTCAAAGACAACGAACCCAGGGTCAGTCCGTGAAACGCATGTTCGCAATGGACTATGCGAGACTTTTTCGTGGTGTAACGGGCGAATTTAATGGCCGCTTCCACCGCTTCGGTCCCGGAATTACAGAAGAACATCTTATCCAGATTGTCGGGACAGGTGTTCAGGATATCTTTGGCGAGCAAGCCGCTGAGCAATGAAACGTCCATTTGCACCAGATTCGGTAACTCCATGGACAAGGTTTCTTGCAAGGCAGCAATGACGGTAGGGTGATTACGGCCGATCGCAAAGGCGCCAAAGCCGCTCAACAAGTCCAAATATTCGTTATTGTCCTCGTCGTATAGATATTGGCCGATGGCTTTTTTATAGTTTCTGTCGTAACCGATGGTTCGCAGCACCCGCACCATTTGGTTGTTCAAATAGTGTTCGTGTAGATCGAATTTTTCGTCGAAATGCTGATTAAAAAGATCGGCAATGCTAAAAGACATTTAATACCTCTTAATTACGGACTGACGCGGTCTCGACCGGCCAGTAATGAATCAGATTGAAAAATGAGCGCTTCATAGTGGCTCAATTCACTATCGGGGCGGCGGGTTGGCTATCCGGTATCCCCAACTGTTTGGCAACGAATTTCAATGTTTGTTGCGCGGCACGGAAATGCAGGCCCAGCCGAATCAAGCTAACGATTTCCCATGGGTGGCAAAACAAAAAACGCAGCAGCTTGGGTAATTCCACTTGTCCTTCATCGTTCAATCCGGCCTGCACGGCTCGCGGCAAATCCATGTTCGCCGGATCGGCAATGCTGCGGATCGCAATAAAAGGGACGTTACAGTTCGCGGCAACTTCTGCAATTGCGGCGCTTTCCATGTCCAGAGCAACTGCTTGACTGCTATGGTGAATCTTTTGTTTGTCCTGGTTACGGCTAATCAGCTTTGCGCTGGTAAATAGCGGGCCGTATTTTACGGATATGGCTTTATCCAATATTCGCTGAATATCCTCGCGCCAGGAAGCATCCGCGTCAAACCGGTCCCGTTCACTGATGACATGTTCGGTAACTATCAAGTCGCCTGGTTTTAAGTGCTTGGCTAAACCGGCTGCACAGCCCCAGCTTAGTAGCCGTTTTACGCCTTTGTCGATCAAACTCCGTGCGGCGTCGGCCGCATTCGTCATTCCCGTGCCGCTATAGCAGATCCAGGTGTTGTTGACTCTGCAGCATTCGCCCCGAGATAGTTTCTTGTCCGTCAGAGTGCGCAGTTCTTCAGGCAGCGCAACGACAATGCCGACAAGGGTGTCGGCATCGCTGATCGAGACATGCGTTGATTCGGCGGATTCGGTCACTACAGTTTTGCCAATTCGTTACGATACCTGGCCAGTGCCCAAAGCGGAAAGAATTTATCGTAACCGTGGTATTTCAAATAGAAAACCCGCGGAAAGCCCGGTGCCGTGAAGCACGGGTCGTTCCAAACACCGTCGCCTTGTTGGTTACGCAATATGAAGTCGATTCCGGCCTTGACTTCCGGGCTGTTGAATTCGCCCGCCGCAATCAAGCCAAGCACTGCCCAGGCGGTCTGGAAGGCCGTGCTGAATTCGTATCGGCCGCGGTATTTTTTGTCGTCGTGGTAGCTTAGGTTATCTTCGCCCCAGCCGCCGTCTTCACGTTGCACGCTTTTCAACCAAGCTACCGCTTTGGTGTACATGGCATCGGTTTTGGGCAGGCTGGTTTGCTCGAGACCCAAGAGCACAGACCAAGTTCCATAGATATAATTGCTGCCCCAACGGCCGAACCAGGAGCCGTCGATCTCCTGTTCGCTACGGATGTAATCGATGGCTCGCTGCAGGGCGGGCAAGTAGTCGGGATGGTCTTTGGAAACGCTCGCCATCAGCATCGCGCAGCGAGCACTGACATCCACGGTTGGCGGGTCGAGCAGCGCGCCGTGGTCGGCGAACGGGATCTCGTTCAGATAATAACAGGTGTTATCCACATCAAACGCACCGTAACCGCCGTTTTCGGATTGCATTCCGACTATCCAACGGGCGGCGCGGTGAATGGATTCTTCCATGCCGGCTTGGCCGGACTCGGCCATAGAGAAAGCGACGACGGCGGTGTCGTCAACGTCCGGATAATAGGGGTTGGCGAATTGGAAGGCCCAGCCGCCGCCGGCTAATTCGGGGCGCTGAACGCGCCAGTCGCCTGCTTCGTCCGATAACTGTACGCTTTTCAACCAATCGTAGGCCCGGCCCAATGCGGCGGCATTTCCTTGTTTGTCGGCTTCTAGCAGCGCCAGGCTAGCCAAACCGGTATCCCAGACGGGCGATAAACATGGCTGGCAATAGGCCTCGTTATCGTTGACGACCAATAATTTGTCGATGGCTTTGCGGGCGATCACGACATTAGGATGATCGTTCGGGAAGTCCAACAACAACATCGCTTCATAGGCGTTGACCATGGCCGGAAAAATACCGCCGAGACCATCTTCGCCATTCAGGCGTTCGGTGAACCACGACACAGCTTTGTCGATCGCCTGTTTGCGCGTGCGTTGCGGGATCAGCGGCTCGGTGACGCGGCCGATTTTGTCCAATGCCAGGAAACATTTGTTCAGCAGTGTGCGTTCCGGGAAGTAGTGCTTTTCCTTGTCCGGGTGAACGACGAACAATTCTAAGATGTCTACCTTATTCGGATTTTTGGCCTTGGCTTTCAGTGTGCACAGAATAAAAAGCGGCACCATAACGGTGCGCGACCAATATGAAACCTTGTTCAGATGAAATGGAAACCAGGCAGGCAATAACATGATTTCCACGGGGATATAGGGTACGCCGCGCCACGGTATCTGCTCGAACATCGCCAGCGCAATTCTGGTAAATACGTTGGCTCGGGCGGCACCACCTTGAGCCAGTATCCATTCGCGCAGCCGCACCATATGCGGTGCGTCTACAGCGTCGCCGGCCATTTTCAGGGCGTAGTAAACTTTTACGCTACAGCTGATGTCGCCCGGCCCGCCCGTGAACAGGGGATAGCTGCCGTCCGGGTTTTGCCGGCTACGCAAATAGACCGCTATTTTGCTTTGCAGTTCTTCGTTAATGTCATCCAGATAATGCATCATCATGATGTATTCGGCCGGAATGGTGCAATCGGCTTCCAGCTCGAATACCCAGTAGCCGTCCGGATTCTGCAGGCTCAGTAATTTGCTTTGCGCGCGTTCAATCGCGGCATTCAGGGCGCCGGAAATGTTTCGATTGGCGGGGTTGTTATGTTGAGTGTCGTTGCTGCTGGTTTCGATAGGGGATTCTGTAAACATGGCGATTCCTTATTCTCCAGTGTGCGATTCGGGTAAATATTGCCAATCAGGAGTTTTGAGTTCCTTACTGGTCAAATTAAAAACTAAAGAAAGTAAAAAGTTGTTGCGTGCAGTCAGCTTGCAAATCAAGACTGTGGCTTTAACGCTATTGCGGCTGATCTTTACTTGATCGGACTCGTTGAAGTTCAGGTTGTGTTTAAGCTTCTTCAGGGTCAACACCGCCATGCCTAATGCCCATAAACAGAAGTTGCGAATGCCGGTCTCACCGCTCGGCAACAGTTGGGTGTACGTTAAGGCATTTTGTAGATGACCATGAGCGATACTGATGAGATGTTCCAAGCCCAAGCGGAAACGCGGGTCATCGGTTTCAGGCGTCAGGTCCGCCAAATCGAAACCGGTCTCGGTAAAAACGTCTTGCGGCAGCCAACATACGCCACGTTTTGCGTCATCCCAGATGTCCTTCAAGATGTTGGTCATTTGTAGGCCTTGGCCGAAAGATACCGACAATTCAAGCAAGCGATCGCGGTGTTGGTTGATCTCCGGCGAATAATGACAGAACAATTTTGCCAGCATTTCACCTACGCAGCCCGCTACGTAATAGCAATATTCATCCATGTGTTTCATGGTTTTCAGGCCGGCACGTAGATCAAGCGCCTGGTATATAGGCATGCCTCCCGCCATGGTTTCGACGCAACAAGCCAATGCTTCGACTTGTGCCGCATCTAATTTGTGCGTTATCGCGATTACTCGCGGAATAAGATGAATCAGACTGTGTTCGGCCGGAATGGTCTGCTCGGATAGCAATGGGGCCAATTCTTCGGCAAACGATTTAGCGTCTTGCCCCGTTTTCACGATTTGAATGAATTTGCTGCAGAAACGTTTTTTCTGTTCCGCTGTCAGAGAAACTTCGTCTTCTATCGTGTCGACTATGCGACATAACAAATAAGCGTTGGCGACCGCCGGATACAGTTTTTCGGGTAGTTGAGGAATAGTGAGTGCAAACGTGCGCGATACGCCCTCAAGCAACATAGCCTGTAGCTCGGTGTCCGGTAATTGCATGAGAAATGACGTGTTGTTGAATGGTTGAGGTCCGTTCATGAGCCTTTAATAGCCAGCCAAATTGTTGAAGCAATAATAGACTGTTTGTTGGTATTTTGCAAAGTGATGTTGTTTTATGGCAAATACTTGATCATCGGTTTTGTTTTTCTATGCCTTTTGGACTAAAAAACAGTTTGAAAATAGATGGTTTTTTATTGTTAATTAAGGTAATTTTTCTATATGGAACTTGACGAAAGGGATGGGGTGCGGTTGATGAGAAATTATGATTGCCGTTAGGAATGGTGATGGCAATGGCTTGTGTTTTTTCGTTTATACTGGAGCAAATGGTAAAAAAGTAGTATTCTAGCAACATCCGGGTCGTACGGTTCGCTGAGATTTTTTGCATATTGTAATATTTATACGGCCTGAATATCAGAATTTGTGCAGTTGTCCTTGTTGTTGTTTTTTTGTGACAAGGGCTTTTGCGGGATGGTTTAGTTATTTGGAGAGTGCGTCGTGAGTGTTCCTTTACGTCAACAATTGACCGTAGGTAGTTATTTGATCAAACAAAAGCTTAAAGGTAAAAAAAAATATCCTTTGGTTTTGATGCTTGAGCCGTTGTTCAGATGCAATCTTGCTTGTGCCGGGTGCGGCAAAATTGACTACCCCGACGAGATTCTTGACAGGCGCTTGTCGGTCAAAGAATGTTTAGACGCGGTGGACGAATGCGGTGCGCCCATGGTGTCGATTCCGGGGGGAGAGCCTTTGATCCATAAGGAAATGCCTCAAATCGTCGAAGGCATTGTTGCTCGTAAAAAGTTCGTCTATTTGTGTACTAATGCTTTATTGCTCAGGAAACGCATCAATGACTACAAGCCATCGCCTTACCTGACTTTTTCAGTGCACTTAGATGGTTTGAAAAGTCGGCATGATACATCTGTCTGTCAGGACGGTGTGTTTGATATTGCAGTCGAAGCCATTAAACTGGCATTGAGTAAGGGTTTTCGCGTAACGGTTAACTGTACCTTATTCCAAGGCGAAACGCCGGAAGAGGTGGCCGAGTTTTTGGATTATTGCATGGATCTAGGGGTCGAGGGTGTGACTATCGCCCCAGGATTCAGTTATGAGCGTGCGCCGAAACAAGACGTCTTCATCAGAGGTGCGGATGTCAAAAACCTATTCCGCGGCATTTTCAAAATCGGCAAAAAGCGCAAATGGAAGTTGAATCACTCTTCGCTATATTTAGACTTCTTGGCGGGCAACCAAGGTTATAACTGTACGCCATGGGGTAATCCAACGCGTAACGTATTCGGTTGGCAAAAGCCTTGTTATTTGCTGGCTGATGAAGGCAACGCGGGCTCCTTCCAAGAATTGCTGGATACTACGCCATGGCATAAATATGGCACGGTCAAAAACCCAAAATGTGCGAATTGCATGGCGCATTGCGGCTATGAGGCGACAGCCGTTGAAGATACATTGGCAAATCCGCTGAAAGCATTTTGGACCAATATCCGGGGACCTAAAGTTTCAGGTGCTATGGTTGCGGAAAAAATGCCTGAATATGTGGAGCTTGGTAAGTCCTCGATAGCCGATATTCCGATCAAGATAGAATCTTGAGTGTGCTAAGCCTAATAAGGGGTATCTTTGAACTGATGGCATTTAGGTATGACGACATTAAAAACAATTTATTTTAGCTTCATTATTCTGCTGTTGATTACCTTGTCACCATTGACATTGGCGGAGGAAAAGTCTGCTAGACAAGTAGTGGAAGAGTTTCAGAATAAGCTTATCGATGTCATGAAGCAGGGTAAGGAATTAGGTTTTCAAGGGCGCTACGACAAACTGGATGCGGCTGTACGAAAGAGTCACGATCTTCCCAAAATCGCCCGAATCGTGGTCGGCAAAGAATGGGAGAATTTGACTTCAGAACAACAGGCCAAGTTGGAAGCCGTATTTAGTCAATTAAGCGTCTCCGCTTACGCGCACAATTTCAAAGATTTTTCCGGAGAGTCTTTTAGCTTTATTTCAGAAGAAGAAACCGGTCGAGGCGGCATTGTGGTACATACTAATTTAAAAATTCCGGGCGAAAAGGATGTTAAATTCGACTACATGATGAAGAAAAAAGACGATAGTTGGCAAATTATCAATATAATTGCAGACGGTGTTAGCGATTTGGCCTTGAAGCGGTCGGATTACACCAGCGTCTTGAATCGCGAAGGATTCGACGCATTAATCGCTAAAATCGATGAGAAAATAGAGAGTTACGCTAAACAATAAGTTTTTCAGGAATTGTATTTAATGTATACCCCTCGTTATTCAGGTAAAGGTCGCGCATCTTTAACTCACGCTTTGTTGCTTTTAGGTGCGCTGGCGGTTACCGGTTGTGCCGGTACTGAGCCGGCAACCGGTGGTGCTGATTTTTCAAGTGCACCCGAAGTGAACCCGGTCGACCCTTACGAAGGCTTTAATCGGTCGATGTACGGATTTAACGTGGGCTTAGACAAATATTTGCTGAAGCCAGTTGCCGACGGTTATCGCTTCATCACGCCCGGCTTTATGCAGACCGGTGTTACCAATTTCTTTAACAACCTGAAAGGCATTAATGTTGTATTGAATGACCTGCTTCAGGGTAAATTCGAGCAGGGCGGTTCCGATTGGGGGCGTTTTCTGGCGAATTCAACAATCGGTTTATTAGGCTTGTTCGATGTGGCTACGGAAATTGGATTGGAGGCCAATGTTGAAGATTTTGGCCAGACATTAGCCGTTTGGGGGGTGGGCCAAGGCCCTTATTTGGTTTTGCCGGTTCTTGGTCCGACCACATTGCGCGATGGTGGAGGCGTTATATTTGACAGGGCGGCAAATCCAAGTACATACGTGCCCGGCACCGGTATTATCGAGGGCATCAATGACAGAGCGAATGCCGAGGGCGCGTTAAACTTTATCGATGAGGCTGCGCTAGACCCGTATGTGTTTACCCGCGAGTCATTTCTACAATATCGCAATAATCTGATTAACGATGGCAAGTCCGAAGCCGAAAGCTTGGACTTCGACGTTGAAGCTGCGTTTGATGACGCTGACGACGGCGCGTCTGTCGAAAAACCAGTCGACAGCAAGCTTGAAACCAATAATGTCGACAATCGAATAGAAAATAAGGCCGATGCGAATGTTGACAATGTTTCGGTTCGCGAACACTAAGCTTTCGACAGCATGTTAATGTCCTTCGATGCGATTTGCCGCTTATCCGAGCCCAACCTCTCAACAGTATTGAAAGCTGAGCAGCAAATAGTATCGATGGTATTTCGAAACTAATTGCTGTCGAAATTTGAAGCTAGCTGGACGGCTTGCTTCATTTCTTCGTAAGTGTTGTAAAAGTGCGGAGAAAATCGAATGCCTCCACCGCGCATGGCGCAGACGACGCCGTTTTTTTGTAAGTATTCGTAAAGCACTTCGTTGGGGATTGTCCGATGCTTGAAGACCACAATGCCCGATTTCAATCGAGCGTTTCGCTCGGACAATAACACCAAATTTTTGTTAGTAGCGATAGATTCTTTTAGATAATCGCCACGTTCGATTACTAACGATTCAGTCGTTTCCATTCCTTGCTCCAGCAACAAAGATAAGCTGGCGGAAAGAGCATGAATACCAACCATGTTCGGGCTGCCGCACTCAAATCTTCGGGCAGTGGGATGCGCCTCCCAAGGCTTGTTTTCGTAATTGTGCGTATTTTTCATCATATGCCAACCGTACTGAGTTAGTTTTAAACGCTCTCTGGCTTCGGGAGTCGAGTAAAACACGCCCAAGCCTTCCGGGCCGAACATCCATTTATGGCCGTCCGCCATCACGAAATCGGCCTGGTAGGCCTGAACATCGAACTGCACGGCACCGATGCTTTGGATAGCGTCGATGCAAAACAAGATGCCGCGTTGCTTGCAAAAATCGCCGATGCGCTCCAAATCCAAACGCAAGCCCGACGCGAACTGGATTGAGCTGACGGTCAGCAATCGGGTATGCCCATCCACCAAGGCGAATAAGGCTTCTTCGGGACTATCGGTATTCGAGATAGCGGCTTGGCGTAGCTCCACGCCCTGATCTGCTAGCGATTGCCACGGCAAACGGTTGGACGGGAACTCCTCGTCGCTGGTGACGATGTTGTCGCCGGCTTGCCACGCTAAGCCGTAGGCGACGAAGGACAAGGCTTCCGAGGTGTTTTTAACCAAGGCGATGTCGGCGCTTGACGGGGCGTTGATCAGCGTTTGCAACTGGCGGCGTAGTTCGGATTCTTTTTTCAACCAGTCGGGATAGAAATGCGAGCCATAGCGGCAGTTCTGCTCTGCGAATCGGATCACCGCATCGCGCGTCCGCTTCGGCCAAGGCGCCACTGCGGCGTGGTTCAGATAAATCAGCTCGTCGGTCAATGGAAATTCCGGGTGTCTCATGAGTTTGTTCAGTAGAAATGGGGAAGCTGGCGCTTAAACGAAACGCGATTTTCGGTCAATCGGCCGAAGTAGTGCGACCCAATGATATAGCCGTTAAGCGGAAATTGAAAATGGAGACGGATATAGGGTAAATTGCCGGCAGCCTAAAATGGCTGTCGGCTCGCTAGTTTTCGGCGACTAGCGGGCCGGGATAAATGCGGAGAGGCAACAAATCTAATAATGCAGCAACGAGTGCACTTCATAGCCCTGCAATAGGTTTCTGCCGGCTAGAAAATCCAATTCCACCACGAACGCGCAAGCGACTATGCTCGCGCCTAATTTTTCAATTAATTCGCAACTGGCTTTGGCTGTGCCGCCGGTTGCAAGCAAGTCGTCGATCAATAGCACCTTGTCGTTTTCATTGAACGCGTCTTTATGTACTTGTAGTTCCGCCGAGCCGTATTCCAGGTCGTAGGAAACGCTGTGCACTTCGTAAGGTAATTTGCCGGGTTTGCGTAGCGGCACAAACGGTACGGCTAGTTCCCAGGCAACTAGCGATCCGAAAATAAAGCCGCGAGCCTCCATGCCGGCAACCGCGGTAATGTCGCGACCCAAAAATGGGTGCAACAGTTGGTGCACGGTTAGTCTGAGTGCGAATGGATCTTTGACCAACGGGGTGATGTCTTTGAACACAATGCCCGGTCTCGGGAAGTCGGGAATGTCTCGGATTTTGCTTTTTAATCGTTCCATTGCTGTTCCAATTTGTATTAGATCCAAAAAGCTTCGATTTTCGCTAGGATCCCCTGAGAATCCAATCCGACTAGGCCGAGCAATTCCTCGCGGCCGCCCTGTTCGACGAAGCGGTCGGGCAGGCCGAT
>NZ_JBSYXO010000061.1:0-10845 GCF_054172045.1 Methylomonas sp. MgM2
TTTATAAGTTAATCTAGCGGCTGGCTCAGCGAATCAATGCGGATTGCGGGGGCGATAAAATCAACAGCCTGTTAAGGAATTTCTCTATAAATATCACATCTTCATTTTCAAATTTTGGCTTCTCTTTTGCTAACGTTTCGTATTCCTTCCATACCTCAATGACTCCAGATTCTGTAATGATATTTATAAAGCTATTGAACACCAATGTTGGATAAGCTGTGATGCACTTTTCTATTTCTTTTTTGACCTCGGATATCGCGTCGGAATTGCCTGACAAAAGAGAAGTGCGTAGTGTCGCGGCAATACCAAAAGGGTCTGTGGATGGAAGCTGTTCTAATATTCCGCTTATAATTTTTTGCGTTTTATCGCTTAGTGATTCGATTGATTTTTGGCGCTGAGTTTTCTTTTTTTCTAGAGCCTGATTAGGGTCAATTTCATGATCACAAACAATACATTCATTAAGATAGTGAAATTTCTCAAGAATACTAATTGCGTCGGCGTTCTCTTCAATTTTAAGAAGGGCTTTCTCTTCTTCATCAAGGCTGAATATCTGACCTAAGAAAATTCGAATTGCTGAATTTTTCTCTTTGTAATCTTCGACGAAAAACTTGAACTTTATTGCTTCTGGTCGTGTGATTTCTGAGATTGATTTCTCAGAGAAAAAATCAACGAATTTTTTTCGATCAATTCCCTTTCCTTTTGATTTATTGTTTGCTAGATCAGAAATAAATTGAAGAAGTGTTTTATCAGTGAAGAACTCGTCAAATTGTGATTTTTTTGTAGATATACCAAAATCATTTTTAAGCTGAATAGAAAGCTTTGATTCAAAAATAATTTTAAACAATTCGTCTATCTTGCTTTTTAATTCGTACTCACGACGGATATTGTCGCCAAGTATAAAGTCTTCTGTATTTCCTTGTATAATATTTCTGTCATTTTGATCTGAGATAACATGCGAAAATGCCGGATCATCCTGAGTATTTTTCATCCCATCAATTTCGATATGGTATTCTGTCCCGGTATCTTTAGCCAATACTTTTGCTAGGCTAGTTTTTCCTGTGCCATTCGGGCCGTATATAATTACAACTTTATTTCTATCAAAATCAATTTCATTGTTTGTTTTCAAATCCTTAAAGTCTTCACAAAAAATACTTCCTTTTGAAAGCTTGTTCACAGTTATTTTCATTTATTATCCTTTTATTAGAAATGTATTTTCGTGATTTATTGCATTCCAGAATATACCTTGATGAAGTGCCTGTCTGGTTATTAAAAGACAACATTCCATGTATGATCTAAACTATATTCTGGGGGTTAAATTAACGTATAAAGCATAGCTCTTGTTTGATCAATCAAGAATTAATCATATCGCAATTATAAAATATACTTCACAACGACAATCGCTTGAGATTAATTCGGTATATCATCTCTATTTTATCGATTTGCTAAGTTTAGGCAGATTTACTGAACCCCCAGCGCCTTATAAACCGCATCCACCGGATCGGCAAAAAAGCTAATCTGAAACTTAGAAAAGATTTCAGCCGGTACCGTCGGAATGTCGGATGCGGAAGCCATCGGCAACAACACTCGCTTTCCACCACTATCTAACGCCAATTGCAGGCTTCCGGCTAAATCCTCAACCGGATTGACTACACCACCCAAGGTCATATCGCCGAGCACGACCATTTGTTCCTGGATTGGCTTGTTCATCAAAATCGAGCAAAAAGCGATCAGTGACGCCAGGCTGATTTTGTTGCTTGGTCCAGTGTTGTGTAGCTCGATGGCATGAAGGTGGTATTCATGGTCAGAGAACTTGGCAGTCGCGCTGATGCGATTCAGGTTGCCTTTGAAATAATCAAATCCCACGCGTACCGACTCTTTGGCAGACGTGTTGGAACCGAAGCCAGATGCGGAGTGTTTACCGTTACCAGCTGTCATCTGTGTTTCAAAGCGATAGAGTCCCAACTGTCCGGTAGCGCCTTTAGTTACCAAATGCACCACACCTGGTTTTGGCAATCCTTCAGGAATCAAATTGCTGCCCCCTTGTTCCGGCACATTGACGAAAAACTCTTCCAAGGTTTCGTTATCGATGTAGCTGAAGTGCACATCGAAAAATTCCATCCCGCCAAGTTTTTTTAACTGCTCCTTGATTCGACGACGTGCTTCCAGCGCATAGGTCAGGCAGGCGCGAACATTGTCTTTTTCGTAATTGCCATGCGGATACAGTAGTTTCAATAAGCCGGATACGGTGCGACGCACGGCAATCACGTCGCGTTGGTTCAAGTTATTACCAAGTTTGAAGTATTTATCGATGGCATCGGCGAAGCTGCGTTTGCGCATTTCCCGCATGAATTCGGCCAGATAGTCGGTAATCAAGCCATAGCGATCGGTAAAGAATTCAGGCCGCATCTTGGGGATTTCCCAGCCAGGGATATACGAATGAAATCGGTCGAAGAACGCGGTGTCGATCATGGCTTCTGGAAATGGCGCCAATAGATGACTGGTTTTAACTAGGGTTTCGACACTGTGATTGATGTTACCGATGAAGACCATCGACGCTTTGCCTTCAATGGAATCACGCCCGCGCGAAAACGAGCCGGATGCCATGTAATCCTTCATGATCTGCACGCCATCCTTGTCCTTGAAGGTAATGCCCGCGACCTCGTCAAACGCCACCACATCCCACATTCCAACCAGACCGACTTGGCGAGAGCTCATGTTGTAAAACAGGTTGGCAACCGTGGTTTGACCACCTGAAACCAGCAAGCTATTCGGCGAACATTCCTTGTAGACATGGCTTTTACCTGTGCCGCGAGGACCCAATTCGCAAACGTTGTAATTGTTTTCGACGAACGGGACCATGCGGTTAATCAAATGCCATTTGGCCCGTGTTTCCAAATTTGTGGGTTCCATGCCCACGGAGCGCAGCAATACGTCCATCCACTGATCGACACTAAAATTTTGCCGCGCGCTAAACACCTCATCCATGTCCATTGATGGCATTTGAATCGGCTTAAGCGTGTTGATTGAAAACGGCGAGGTTTTTTGGCCTTCTTCAAAGAAGTAATTCACCGTGATGATGCACCAGATGCCACCGGTCAATAGCTTTTCGTTTTCCTTCACCAAGTTTGTCGAAATCAAGGCATCCTTAATGCCTAAATTGGAGAGGATGGCTTCATAGACATCCTTTTTTTGGTTTAGCTTTACCGTGACTTTATCGATAATCCGATAATTGCCGCGTTCGCGAATCAGGGATTTGATCTTTTCCGATTCGTCTGGACGCACATAGTTTTCGGTCAGAATCCGCTTAACATTCTCCATGCCGGCTTTGACCACTTCATCGTCATCCGACGCGCAATACATCCCTAACAGATATTCCAACACATAGACCGGCACATTAGCGCCTTCCTTCAATTGCTTGGTCAAATCCTTGCGCACCACGCGACCGGCGAAATGCTTATTCAACAGGCTATCCAAGTCCTCGCTACGAATTTCATTCACTTCCGTCTGGATAGTCTCAATCGGGCTGTCGTCTAATTCTGGAAATTCATTCATGCCATTGTCCGGTTAAAAAAGTCATCCTGAAATGCCAAGTCAATCGTGACGGCATATTGCCCGAATTGGGTTTTGGTTTCACTGTCTTCCAGGATCAGCGTATAAATCGCATGTCGATCAAATGCAGATCCAACCAACTTGATCCGAGCCTCGCGGGTTCGTTGATCCATTACCTGGGAGCTACTATCGAAATTCAATGTCTCACGACTGGAAACAGGGGCGTTTTGACTATCGACGATGTAGACATCCAACTGCCTAGGGATAAATTGTTCTCCAACCGGATCGGTTTGAATAAAGCGAACTTTATCGATGTTATTAACCAGCTTGATCGGCAAACCGGCAGCTACCACGCCGACCCGTTGTTTTTCAAGTTTCGCGGCCTGTTCTTTTTGCAGGACTTTGATGTGCAACACCGGCACGCAAATCTCTTGCAGCATCGCGCCGCCATGTACAAATTTGGCACCACCCACAAAATGAAAGCGTTGCACGCCTTTGGGCAACATGAATTCCATCGAGCTATTGGCCATGGCTGAATCGCTGACCTTGCCTTTCCAGTAATGGTCGTCGCTCGGCAAGTTCTCGCCGAGGATATAGCGCTTTTTGGCTTCAATCGCGCCGCTGGGCTTCATTGCCAACTCGGTCTTATCTATCTTTTCCAGTGCCTTCTGTTGATATAAGAAGCCATGATCCGCCGTCACTAATACATGACTGCCATTTAGCCGATTGATCACCCGACTGATCAAATCCTTGAGCTCGATAATGGCTTCCCGACAAACTTGCGGCGTTCTATCTTCTCCGCCTTGTTTATCGCAAATAAAATCAATGGTGTCGTGGTAGATGTAGACCACTTGACAGTCTTTAATGGCTTCCCGTCCATCCTGGTTGCTCCAAGCCATCAATTCTTTGGCGCTAACCGCTAGGCCATTAACTGGGTTGAGGATTGAACTGCGCTTATCTACACCCGCAGACGATTGTCCATCTACCAATACAATTAAAGGACTAGACCCCACCTGATATTCCAAGGTCTTATGCGGCAACAAAGCTGCCATGCCTAATTGCGTATAACTCGGCAATACCCCCAATTGCGACGATAATTCCGCGTTGAAGCGCTTTTCGCCATTAATCACTTCGGCCAATTCCTCGGCGACCTCATAGCGCAAAGCATCGGACACAATGACAAAAATACGTTTGGCTTGAGTGGATTTAAGCCGCTCCCGAACCTGTTCCTCATAGAAACGGTATTGATTGCGTATTCCTGGCACACACCACTGCTGCAAACGCTGTTCACTGTTCAGCAACCGATCCCACGCCATGCTCAGTTCGTACAAATACCATTCGGTATAGAGGCTTTCGATGGCATCGTCGAGCTGACGAAGAATCTCCGCGCCCTTACTCGCCACCGTCAGCGCATGTTCGTTGAAGAGTCGATAAGCTTGATCGAATTGATACAGTTCTTGGCAATAGGCCTGATACATGGCCTTGCAGGAGTCGTAATGAAAGCCATCGACGTATTGCTGTCGCAGATGCATCAACAATTCAGCATTGCGTAAAGCATCATAGATAGCTGCATATTCCTTACGCGACAGACACCAGTGACCCAATAAGCGGCGTGACAACAGATTTTCGAATTGCGCCCGATCAGGTCCCTTGGCATTGTCGGTTAAATCGCCGACCAAACCGCGAATAATGGCTTGCTCGACAGCCTCAAAGCCCTTGCATTCGGCCAGTTGCTGCGGCAGATACTTGGCGCATTTCTGAGCGATTTCCAGTTTCTGCGCCAATAGCCCCGATAAGCTGTCGTGATACTCCGCATAGCTGCGGCTATCCCGCCAACCCGCCATAAACGCCACCGCCGTGGCTCGGCCAGAGGGCGTTTTTAAAACATTATTCAACAGCCAGTCGCGGTCGCCGCCTTCGATCTGGCTCCATAGTTCGGTGCAAAACAGCTTTAAAACAAAATCCGCCAGACTCGGTTCCTTAGCATCGTAACCAAAAGTCTCCGCCAAGCCTTTCCAGAACGCGTCGATGAGCTCGAACTTAGTCAAACTTTCGATTAACGCTGATTCACCGGCTTCAGCATCCAAACCCAGGGCGTAATCTTTCAGCAGGCTGAAAACGCTGTCGTTCAATGCCGACGAATCCGCCTTAACCACCACGGCCAACATCTTGCGATCCAGCGAGGTGTCATCTTCGTTTTCGGTAACAAAGCGCTTCAACGCCGCTACGCGCTGCTTACTGGCAAAAAATGTTTGCCGCTTAAGAATATGCGTACGCAAAGCCATCTGATTAATGCCCAGCTCGGTCAACATCATGGAACTGGCGTCGGCAAAGAACTGCTCGCTGTACAAGCGAATATCCAGAAACCAATCGTTATCCGGCGCGGGTTCGGCGTAAGGGAAGTACAGTAAGAACCGAGTTTGCGGCTCATCCAATTCGATTCGCTTCTTGGTTTCAAAAATGGATACATCCGTCATGTCCAGCACGGTGACATCCGGCAAATCCAATTCGGAGATGGCATCCTTAAAGCTCTGTTCGGGGTCGTACCAAAACAGCAAGCGGCAACCCTGGTCTGTGCCGGTGCCAAATTTAGCCGTGATGCCTTGTTGTAACTGCGTTATATCCATTAATCGTCGTCTCTTTTTAGCCGGTATTTTTGCCGAGAACTAGTCGGTTTATCCGGTATGGTGGCTTCGATCAAACCTAAGTCGATCAACGGAGCCAAAACTTGTTGCCGAAACTTGGTGCGGTCTTTGCGGTTTAGTAACGCCATCAGCTCAACCAAGCTCATTTCACCTTCAATCTGCTCGAACACAACCAACTGATCCGCACTCAATTTTAACTTAGTGCCGACTTGATGCCTACTTGGTGCCGAAAATTCCTTTTCAGGTGTAGCCATAACCACTTCCTGCATTGCCGCCAATAAGGCTTGCAGCATGAATTCGACAAAACCAGTGGCATCGCTGGCTTGATCGGCTGCGCTTAAGGCAGAGTAGTATTCGGATTGCTGATTACGGATCACCGTTTCCACCGGCAGATAGGCCAGTGCCGGTTTCCAGTTCGACAGAATCAAGGTTTGCCACAAACGTCCCATGCGGCCATTGCCATCGCTAAACGGGTGGATGAACTCGAATTCGTAATGAAACACACAACTGGCAACCAAAGGATGCACCGTGCTCTGTTTCAACCAAGCCAGTAAATCCGACATCAAGCGTTGCACTTGGCTGGCGGGTGGTGCCATATGCACCAGTCGCTGTTCCTGGTAAATGCCCACACCGGAATGTCGCCAACGACCAGCATCGTCGACCAAGCCTTGCATCAGTAGGCCATGTGCGGCCAATAAGTGATTTGGGTTATGGGGTTGCCATTGCGGTAATTGCTCGTAGGCGGCAAAGGCATTGCGGACTTCCTGAATTTCGCGCGGCAAACCCAGCACCCGTTTGCCTTCCAACACCGCCGTGACTTGTTCCACGGTCAAACTGTTATGCTCAATTGCCAGCGACGCCTGAATGGTACGAATGCGATTGCCACGCCGCAGTTGCGGCGACAGGCCTTCATCGCCTTCGCCCAAGTTTGCACTCCAACGGCCCAGTTGTTCGCTGATCTCGGCGACCAGCGACAAGATAATGGGGGTGATTTGAAACGGGGGCTGATAAGCTGGCAAAGATCACTCCTCTAAAGGTAATCCTAATGCGCTTTTAACAACTTCTTTCAAGTTATCTTTAAACGCATTAAACGACGGCATATCGATTCGATGAACATCAATTTCATAGCTTCTGATCTTGTCATTGATCTGTTCGGCTGAATCGTTACCTTGTAAGGCTTCAGATAATTGTTCTTTTAAAGGATTTTGGCTTCTATCGTTGCCGCTTTCATCTTCCAACTGTCGGCAATGCTGATAGGGGTTGTCTTTCACGGCACAAAGCAACCAAGCCTCGGACTTGGGCTTTGGCATCATAGCAACGCCAAACGCAAAATCTTCCTTGGCAAACCCAGCGAGCATGGCATTAAGCTTATTCGTCCAATCCCCACGGCCGGCAGAGGCCGTGCCATCTGAGTCGTGGAATAAAACAGCAATTACAACATCGTTAATTTGTTCTGACTTTTGTTTAGCCGCAACAGCTAGGGTTCTAGCATTTTTATAATAATATTGAGTTTCAACTGGCTTTTTCTTGCCACGTAATTCAATGGCCTTTTTAGATGGTTCAGGTTTATTAGCGGCTAAAGTCTTTTCTGGTATAAAGCTAACGCAATTATTTTCCAAATATGAGAACTCATAATTCTGATAATCTTCTACCAGTTGGTCAATAAACCAACTCATTGGCCCTGGCTGGAAATAATCAGCGTCACACTGTTCTAAACCAAGCTCGCATCGTCCTATATCGCTAGAACCTTCGCCGCTCAATAGTAAATACATAGCAAGTCCCTATGCTTTCAATGCTTCAATTTCTTGATACAGTCGCGTTAGGTCGGTATCAACAAACGCTTCTCCAGGCCCCATGAATTGCAATTTTTTAGCCATAGACGGAATATCAAACAATTTGATTCGTCGTGTCATGCCTTGGCTGTTTTTATACAAATAGATAACGCCCTGTCTCGCTACATCATCTTCCAAATAATTCAAAATCATCGGGCTATGTGTGGTCACTAGGACCTGTTTGTATGGTTTGTTTACAAGATGATCAATTAAATATTCAATGACCTCTGGATTAATGCCATTTTCAATCTCATCAAACAACAAGAAGTCGTTATCGCTTTCGAGTTGCGTCAAAATGGCCATCAGTCGCAACATGCCATCATTTACGTGCCGTGCCGTCGATTTAAATTTATGCTTGCCAAATTGCTCGGTAATTTCTAATTGTTTCCAGCCAGACCGCAGTGAGCGGGTATCGATATTTTCTAATTGGCCGTAAATATTGTTTAATAATCGCTTTAATTTTTCCTTGCCCTGATTGCCGGATTCGTGAATAAAAGCAGACAGTTTTTCTCCGCCAAGCCCCAGCTTTCCGTCAGAGCTTTTTGTTCTACTTCGTAATAGCTCAGGTGACAACATATCAAGAGACTCAATCCGTAATACAAACTCTTTTATGTCTCTGATAACTGGATTTATTTGGCTCTCCTTTAATTGAGAAAGAATTGATCCCTGATAATCAAAAACAATGGGAAAACGATCAGATGAAGAGTTCTGCACAAAACTATGAGCCATAAAGCAATGCCCTTCTTCCACCTTAAGGAGAAGAATGCCGTCCCGCTCGACTCGTTCCTGTGTGCAACTCAGCGTTTTCCGATTAAAACTACCACTCCAAATAATCTCGCCCCAAGACTTATTTTCAAAAACAATCTTGAACTCTATATTGCTTTTTTTGGATAGTTTTGAGTTAAGGTCGGTACTTTCCCAGTGGCGCTTATTTAGCCATCCCTTTAAATCCCCCTGCATCAGTTGGGAAACAAAATCCAATGCCTGTAAAACAGTCGATTTACCGGAACCATTAAGACCAACCAAACAATTGAACTTGGCAAACTCCAACTCAAAATCAACCAACGATTTAAAGTTATCAATCCATATCGATTTAAACATTATTAATCTCCCGTCCCACCCGTAACCGCCTTCACCTCAGCCAACAGATCACCAAACTTACCGTAGTTGACTTTAACACCGTCGTCTAAATCAAGCTTGATCCGCATGTCGGCGTAGTGTTTGAGTTTGTCGTCGAATTGGCGGAGTTCGGTTTGTTTTTTCTCCAGGGCTTGGATGTCTTTTTTGATGCGAGCGGCTTCACTGCTGCTGGCGTCTTGCAGTTGTTGGTTTAACTGGTCGGCGTAGGCGCTGTATTTACCCAGTAATGGCGTGACGTATTCAGTACGCATTCTGGCCAGGGTGCTGTCGTTGTAGCGGTGCAGGTAGACCAGGCATTCGAAGGCTTTTTGCTTGCCGGAGCTGAACAGCCAGTAAATCGGGCGTTTTTTGTAGGTTTGCAGGTGGTCTTTGTAAAACTGGCTGGACAGGTAACGGCGCACGGTGTCTAAGCTGGTTTCGCCTTTTTTCGGTTTGAAACTGCTCAAGGTCAGACTTTCGGCGACGAATTCCAGATTTTGCTGCAAAGTGTCTTCGCCCCATACCGCCACCAAGAACTCGCGGAAGCGATTGGTGGCGTCGTCTTTGAACCACTCCTGATCGGTCAACGGCAAAATACCGTCTTCGTCGGCGGCAAAGCTTGGATAACGGGATGGATCGAAATCGACGTTACCGGCATGGGCATAGATCAAGCCTGGTTCGTCCAGGCTGTAGCGGCCCATCATGCAACCGATTGCATAGCTTATTAATTCTACAAAAGTATCCGCTTGGAAACGTTGGTAAAGTTCTTGATTTGATAAGTTACCACCATACCGATACTTCGGATTAATGGTTAGAGTTATCTGGTCGAGCGGTACTTCAGGCGTTAATTCATCTTGCAAGTCGTACGATTCAATAAATATACGATTATTTTCTTCTTCCAGTTGTTGCATTTCAACGATCGCGTCATTGTTATGTAGTTGCCAATTTTCGAATGAAAGATATAGGGTATCTCGATTTTGACAAATAAGAGGATTTTCTGTGAAGTCCCATGAGGTTTCGTAAGTATTCCAATCTTTTTTCGCTCGCTCAATCAAAATATCAACGACTTTTAAATCAAAATCATTAAACTTGTTTGGATAAGGAACATCATTCAAATATCCAACCTCTAAATTCATTGTGGGATTAACTGTATTTAAAATAAATGTAGAAAATTTGTTGTTTAAATATCCCATTAAACAACGCTTGACGCTATCCTGTTCAGTGAAAATTGAATGTCCAGCCTGATCAAAAATAAAGCCATGCGGATAATAACGGAAAGAATTAACAGAAGATGTAATACGAGACCAGCTTATAGATGATCGAAAATAAAAGCCTGGGTTTTTTGCCACAAACTCTGGTGTTTTTAGATAGGTGTATTTTCTCAGAATATTATCTTTTATTTCTCTCCCATCGTTTTCCCAATTTACGACAAAATCTTGATTTCCATACCATTTTCGGAATGCGCCACCTTTATTATAGGGAAACCATTTTTTTGAAGATTGTAGGGCTTCATTACTATTTTGCATCCCAAAACTTATGCGATCTATGCCGATTTCATACCACATCCGAAGAAAACGATTGTTATCAGTTGTTGCTAGCCCTTGTCTAGCATCAGCGACTTCACTTAGCAGGCTGTTGAAATTTGCCGCCATACCTTCGGTTTCGACGCCATTTTTTGAAGCGCCGGGTGGTCTGCTAGC
>NZ_JBSYXO010000062.1:0-10405 GCF_054172045.1 Methylomonas sp. MgM2
ATGCGCCTTGAATCGCTCCCACAGATTATGAGCATCGGATTTGGCCAGTCTGCCGCGTTTTCCACTGGGCTTCGGCGAAATGACGGGTAACTCTTTTTCGCCGCGCGTCAGAATGGCCCGGTAACGCCTTTGCAGGTTAGCCAACTCGCTATCTGTCAGTTTCTTGTCTGCCTGGTTAGAGACGGTGATACAGGTTTGCTGCAATAAGCGTTTCATATTCTTCGCCCAGCGATGGCCGTGCGCATCGACGATAAAGGTCAGTTCGCGCAGCAAATGCGAACCGCATAGACCATGCCCGCAGTTTGAATAGGCGAAATACGATGACCCACAATCGTGGATAATGACACCACCGTCACGCGGAATGAGATGAATCGACTCGATCGCCGCCTGGCCACGCTTTCGATGTAAAAACTTGCTCGTGATGTCGCCGGAGGCATAAACATGGAGCCAGTGATTTTTCCGATCCACTCGCAACGAGGTTTCATCCACATGAATCGCGGGAGCCCGCAGGAGTTGTTCTTTGGCTTGAGTCTCCCAGGTTTCCAAAGCCAGATGTAAGCGCAGCACGAATTTGAGTAAAGTCGACTCGCTAATCACCACATCCAGCATCGATGTCAGCAGCTTTTGAACCCGGTTCAGCGCGACCATTTGGCAAATCAGCAGATTGATCACAAAGGCCTTCAAACCGTCGCCATATTGTAAAGGTCCGTACAGGTCGGCTGGAAACAAACCTTTAACCGTGTTTGGCAGACCGGACATTGTTTGACCTCGGCATCGACGTGCGCCACCACTTTCTCGAACACAATATCGATCTTGGTGCGTCTTTCATGGTGAGCACTGAACCGCCCCGGCTTTGCTTAAGCCGTTGCGTTCGCGGTGACGCAATAGCCACACGAGTTGTGGCTTGGTGAACTTATCGGCGTGTTTTTTCTGGAACTCATCAACCGGCAAAATATCGTCCAAAAAATTAGACGCCTGTGTTTTTGATTGATTCGGTTGGTCTTGATTACTTGGCATATTTACCACCTCATTTGTTAAAAAATCCGCTGTTATTAACAGCGTGGTGGCATTATGTTTTGATGTGTTATTTTTTTCGATATAAACTCAAACGATTTATTGCCTTGAGTTTAATCAATAAAAATCAATGACTTAACGTTATGGTTTATGGTTTATGGTTTATGGTTTATGGTTTATGGTTTATGGTTTAACAAGTCTTGCTCAACAAAATCCGTTCTTTCGGTCGCGACATTAAATAACCAACACCATTCCGGGTTGGTTAATTCGAGAATTTCATGGGCTATTTGATTAGCGGAAATACTCTGACCTAGAATCTCGAAAAACTTTTTAATAAACACGTTTTTCTTGTGAATTTGGCTAGGCATTTCTATGTAACGAATAATTTCAGGGTTAGCCGTTTGCCGGCTCAACTCGCTGATTAACTCAGCAACAGAAGGAAAATATTTGTCGTCATAGCGACCTATAATCGGCTCAATTTTTGGTTCTATATGCCATTCGAACAAACATGACTTTCGAGTATCGCATGAGTTCTTAGCGGCCGATACCATCAATTCGGCCGCATCTTTATCAAATTTGGCCGAAATCCCGCAATTATGGCTTTTCATTTCTTCAATCTTGAGCAGCTTAACCAGTTCTGATACAGCCGTATGAATCTTTTTTAGATTGTCTAAATATTCCTTTTGACTAGATTTTATTTCCTTAGCTGTTTCTTCGTTGTAATGGAACACGCAAACTGTAAGCAAATCCAAAAGCACATGCCATTGTCCTCGAACGGGATCTGGAAACGCGACAAACCCCTTAGCAAAAATTGCTTCGAGACGTTCCATCATGTTCAAGTACTTTTGATGCTTATCTGCGGCTAGTCGTCCGGCAATGATTCGTCTTTCCGATGTGCCTAATTCAGGAACATTGACCAACACCGCACAGGCGACCGGCGGCAATTCAGCCATATCTGTACTCCTTCAAAGTACACCCTTCAATTAGATAACCAAGCCAACCAGTTGAAAGTTTCCGGCTTTCGGCCCGTCGACCTAGGCTTGGTTATTCGGTTACGCCGCTTGTGATCGATGCAGCGGCTTGACGTGAGGTTGTGGCTTTTGCCTGGCCTGCCAAAGATCGTATTCGGCTTGCATACGCACCCACGTTTCAGCGCTCGGACCTTCCATCCATGCTTCCAGGCGGATCGCCATGTCTGCGCTGATAGCCGCTTTGCCGTTGATCACCCGGGACAATGCCACTCTGGACACGCCCAGTTGATCGGCTGCCTCGGTCACGCTAATGCCCAATTCCGGCAATACGTCATCTTTCAATATGCTGCCAGGATGCGGCGGGTTAAACATAGCCATGTAAAGCACCTCTTAGTGATAATCCTGATAGTCAACGAGGATGGCGTCTTCGCCTTCGAACGTGAAGGTAAGACGCCAATTCCCGCTAACGGTAACCGCCCAATGGTCTGCCAAACTGCCTTTGAGCGGGTGAAGTTTCCAACCGGTGACGTTCATTTCTTGCGGGGACTTGGCCGCGTTCAGCAACATCAATTGCCGCGCCAATTTGGACGCATGGCCTGCATTGATGCCGGCCTTGGAGCCAGTCTCGAAGAACTGTTGAACGCCTTTATGCCGGAAACTCTTAATCATGACTCAGTGTATCCCTATGCTTTACAGTGTGCAAGCAACTCATTATCTCTGGTCACCTGTTTCTGGTATTTCACTTCTATATTGCAAGTGGGCTGTTTCTACCAAAACATATAGTTGTTTTGCTGAGACTCTGGCACCATCGACCAGTGCGGCCATTGCAAATCGATCTTGAATGGTCTCGTCGTCCCAAATTCGATCAGAAAGCATCTTGGTCAACTCTTCGATAGCATTGCAGAGTCTGAAAGCGTCCGTTTTTGCACAAGGTTGTTCTAACATGATGTGTACCTCGATATGTGTTATTCAGGGTTGATATTCACTACGTTATTTAGATCGTTGGTTTTTACGCGATTATGCAGGTCATCTTGATAATGTGTAAGCAGGGCTATCGCATCCACGATTTCATAGCGGATAGCCTGGATAGCGCGTTCAATATCGATACCAATCTGATCTTGATTGCTGCCGACTGCTTCCAATATCTCCGCTATACCAAGCGCACGGTAAAGTGAATTGGTAACCACGTCGACCACGTTCATACCGTTAGTTCGGTGAGGGAAAATATTTGTCGTGATTTCTTTCATTTTTTACCGCCTTGGCGGATCGCCGCCGTCATGACTTTATCGACCAATCGAGACTTATGTTCGACAGACAAATGGGAATAGCGCATCGTGGTTTGAGTGCATCGGTGCCCCAACACTTGGCCAATTTCCAGCAAGGTCGCACCGTGAGCCGCTAGCAGACTTGCACAGCTATGGCGCAAGTCATGCCATCGGAAATTCTCGATACCGGCATCGGCCAATGCTTTCAGCCAATGTTTTTTGAACTCGAACGGTTTATCCGGCATGATTTCCGATGGAAATATCGGGTTTTTGCCCACCTGGCGCATTGGCCGCAATTGGTCCATCACGAAATCGGGAATCGGACAGCTGCGCGGCTCTCCGATCTTGGTATCGGCCAAATAAGCCAAATTGCGTTCAAAGTCTAGGTCGCACCAACGCAAATACATCAGCTCCGACTTACGCATGCCGCTAGTCATGGCCAAAAGCACCAATAAGCGCATGTGCGGCCATTCCGACTTGGCGCAAGCATCCCAAGCAGGGCTTCCCGCTCAACGTCGTTCAGGAAGCGATGGCGCATGTTATTTAACCGTTTTGCCGGCACTCGGGAAACCGGGTTCGTTGTGATGAAACCTTCACCGATGGCAAACTTAAAAATGGCACTCAACACCGATCGATAACGGTTATAGGTTGTCGGGGCACGCGGCCTGTTAATGGTTTTGGTCTTGCCTTTGCCGTCACCGCGGATACACTTCCCGGCTTCCAGTTCTTTGAGTTGGGCACGGATCATGCCGCTGGTAATGTCGACCAGCTTGCAGGTACCAAAAGCCGCTAGCCAATAATTGGCGCGAATGACTTGGTTAGGGTCCTTGCCGGCCCATTGCGCCATGTATTCGTCGATCAACTGGTCGAAGCGCATGGTGGCCCCGGGCGAACCGAAAGCCTCCATAAGGTCCCGGTCGGCTTCGATGCGCCTTCCCCATGCCACGGCATCAAGTCGTTTGGAGAACGTCTTAGACTTAACCTGAATGCCGTTTTTTTTGATGATGGCCTTGAACACAACGCCGTGTTGCCGCTGTATTTTGCGGATAGTGGCCATTACGACGCCCTCTGTGACGCACCGCAGGCGAATACGGGCAAGGGATATCGATCTAACCCCAATCGAATGGCGATGGCTTGCAAGTCGTATAGGGAAGGATTTACGGGCACCAGTTCAATCAACCGGTCGTAAGTCACTCGGGAAGTGGCCAGCTCGGCCAATATTTGCGACCGGGCTTTATCGTCGGCTTCGTGAAAATAGAAAGTCCATTCCACGATCTGATAGCCGGCCTCCTTGGTCGCTCCGAAAATATCCCGATATCGGTACGCTTCGCCCTTGGTGGCAAAATTCGGGGACACTGGCCAATTGTCAGACTTGCGGATCAAGCCATAAAAAACAAGGTCATAATCTAGTTTTCCGCAGACACGACATTGTAACGGCTCATCGGGCAAATAAGGGTGAACAGGGGCTTGAGATAAATAGCCAGCGGCATCGCCGCAGTGAGGGCAATACGAAAATTGACCGATGGAATGATGATTTGATTTCGCATCCGGAACCGATGCGTCGATATTTTTGGGTAAAGATGTTGTCATCATGACAGCCTCCGATTTAACACAGGGCACCCAAGAAGGCACCCTTGAAAAAACACAGGTGCCCTACGGGTGACCTGTGGCCTTTTTCAGCGTGTTTAACCGATGGCAAAGAGTCTAAAAAATCCCTTTAAACTCAATAGGTTAAGTGGTGGCGACACCGGGAATTGAACCTGGAACCTCGGGGTTATGAATCCCAATAAATCTAAAAATCACAATAGATCACAATAAACAGTGATAAATAAATCAAATAGTTAGTGGTTTTTGCTTGTTGTTATTTATGGCTATTTTTTCCCATGCTTTATAATGAATTGGGACAAAAATGGGACAAAGATTTATAATCAAAACCCATAAATAAAACGGGCTCGAGGGTGCTACCAACACCGACAAGCCCTAGCCGATTCACTTAACAGGCTGGTTAAGCAATGACTGAGCGCATCATATCAAAAAATGCCGATTGCTTTTCCAAGGGGCAATCATGGCACGCATCAAAGAACGTACTGACAAAGACGGCAAACCACGCTATACGGCTGAGATAAGGTTAAAAGGCTATCCGCCCCAATCGGCCACATTCAAACGGCTGACCGACGCCAAAAAATGGATTCAAGACACCGAGTCGGCAATTAGGGACGGGCGGCACTTCAAAACTACAGAAGCCAAAAAGCACACCGTAGCGGAAATGATCGACCGCTATTTGCAATCAGCCGGATTGAATAAGGTTCAAGACGAGCATACCGGCTTACACCTAAGACGCTGGGAATATGAAATTGGCTACATGCTGCTTTCCGACGTAACCCCTGATACTTTAACCATCGTCAAAGAAAAGCTATTGAAAGAAACCGTAAGGACCGGCCAAAAGAGAAGCCCTACCACTGTGCTTAGGTATATGGCTTCACTATCTAAGGTATTCAATACGGCGGTTAAAAGCTGGGGATGGCTGGAAGATTCACCCATGCGAAACATCGAGAAGCCAAGAGCCGCAAAAGGCCGCGTTAGGTTTTTGAATGATGAAGAGCGGGTACGATTGACGGTCGCTTGTAAGGAATCGGCAAACCCATTGCTTTACCCTGCCTTCATCCTCGCCTTATCAACCGGGATGAGGCAAGCCGAAACCATGAATCTTTACTGGGGCAAAGCTCCGGCCAACCCGCCAACCAATAAAGCGTGGGGGGTGGTTCACCTTGAACAGAGTTGCATTATTTTGCATCAAACCAAAAACAAGGAAAAGCGGCGTATTCCATTGGTGGGCCTTGCTCTGCAAGTGTTGAAAGTTATGGGCAAGGTTCGACGGATCGACAGCCCGTTAGTGTTCCCGTCACATAAAGACCCGCTAAAACCCATCGACCTAAAGCAACCATGGCTAAAGGCTTTAGCGGTCGCAGAAATTGAGAATTTCCACTGGCACGACATACGGCATACGACCGCCAGCTATTTGGCGATGAATGGCGCAAGCTTGGCCGAAATCGCGGAAATTCTCGGACATAAAACCTTGCAAATGGTGCAGCGCTATTCCCACCTATCGGACAGCCACGTAAGCAACGTGCTAGCCAGCATGAACGCCAAAATTTTGGGTAATAGCGTTTAGGTTATCGGACGAATCAAAGCGAGACTTGCAAGGCAATTTATTTGAGCAGCCTTTGGGCTGATGCCTACGGTTCCCACCACCTCAAAAACCGTGAGATGGCGTGTCATGGCGTCCTAGAGAGGAAGAGGCTGGTATTACCTCGTAGAACGCGTGCCGGTTATTCGTATCTTTCAGACGGCCATGTTTCAAGTGGTTGCGTCTACGAACAACAAAATCTTCGGTTGATTTTACTGGGCCACGACACTCTTTTGCTTTTTTTCATTCCATATTAGGAAGCGCCTTCCGCAAGCGTTGCCGATCTTACAATTCTCCTTTATTCAAAATAAAGTTTTTCAAAATCAAATGATTGTTTATTTCTTTTGAAGGTTGTTAAAAGAAACAATGAGCAATAATTGTCAATAGAAAATTGCGATAAATAAGTCGTGACAGCATTATCCTTGCTTTTTAACAGAGCAAAAGAAATGACTGAAAATTGCAATAACGATCCAAAAAAAATTGAATCCGCACTCCCGGTTTTTACTGTTCGCCAGTTTTCACAACGTAATCCCGCATTTTCTGAGGCATCACTCCGCTTTCAACTCTTCAACCGTGAAACTAATGGATTGATCAAATCTGGTGCAGTTTTGACGATGGGCGGAAAGATTCTTATTCACGAACCCAAGTTCATGGAGTGGTTGCAATCAGGGACTAAGTGATGAGGATACGTAAATTTGGCGCGTTTGCCTTAAAAGCGCGCCAGAGTTCCTATACCGATAGTAATGCCACTGGAAAAGTTTTGTTCCATGCAAAGGAATCGGTGGTACGTCAACAGTTTGATCACCGCCCTTTTGCGACTGTTGTTTGTCTTAGTTCTGGCACGTGGGATCGAGCTAAACAATGTCGTAAACAGTCAGATGGAGCTCCAATGGTGTTGTTAACGGAAGGTCGATCCCTCGAACAATTTCACTGGCCTATTTTCGGATGCCTGGGTCTGGCTGACCGGTACATAGGGTCTGCTGGGGATTTTGTTGTTAGGTATGTAAATGATTACTGGCGAAAAGTCCTCGAATCAACCAAAACTTATCGTAAGGAGCTCAATCAGTGACTTTTTTACTTGAAGCATTGAAGCCTAATTATGGCGCAACAGAGGACGAGAACATTGCTTTAGCATTTTCTTTTCCTGAATTCGATGCAAGCAACCTTTATGGCGTTGCCGGTGACGTGGCGCGCATAGTAAGCAAAAACAGCGAGGCCGATCCGATGGCTGTGTACTGTAGTTTTTTGGCGATGAGTGCGGCAATGTTCGGACGTTTTAAATATATTCAGATAGGCGATACACGTCATTATGCGCGCCTTTATGTGGCATTGGTCGGCGCATCCAGCCGTGCCAGGAAGGGCACATCGTATAATCCTGTAAGCCGTATTATCCAAAAAACTGAAGAAATCTATTTACAGCGTTCAAACAATCCTACATTAAGCAGTCTTGTGATCGCCGATGGCGGACTATCCTCGGCAGAAGGGCTAATCTATCAAGTGAGGGACCAATCCGAGGAGAAAGAGGGCAAGGGCGGAGGTCCGCTATGGGATGGTGTAGAGGATAAGCGTCTGCTGGTCGTAGAAGAAGAGCTTGCCAACGTTCTTAAAATCAGTCAGCGCGAAGGTAACACGTTATCACCTATACTGCGTAAAGCGTGGGATGGTGGCAATCTTGCACCGATGACCAAGAACAACCGTCTTAAATCGAGTGATCCACACATAAACTTGTTGAGTCACATTACTCAATTCGAACTTAAACAGATGATGGCCAAAGCCGACTTGCACAACGGTTTGGCTAACCGTTTCTTGTGGGTAAGTGTACGTCGAACTCGGAAGTTGGCTTTTCCTCAGCCAATGGCCGATGACGATGTATTAAAAATCGCCAACCGCTTGTCCAAGGCCTTCATGAAATCGGTAATTCCGGAAGCAGTATCATTTACCTCAGAGGCACGTTATTTTTGGGTGCGGAAATATTATGAGGTTAGTACCGATAAGGCTGGCTTGATCGGTTCGTTAACATCTCGATCAGAAGCGCATGTCATGCGCTTAAGTTTGCTGTTTGCCTTGCTAGACGGTAACGCCCTGATTGATGTTCGACACGTCCAGGCAGCCATTGACCTGATTGACTATTGCAATGAGTCTGTGAAGTTCATCTTCACAACACCAGACGACACCAAGGCAAGTTCAGATGCTGATAGATTATTGTTGGCGTTAGCTCGTGGCCCCATGACTCAGACCGAAGTAAACAAGTTATTCAGCGGTCACAAAACACGTAGAGATCTATCGCAGATGCTCTCCGATTTACAAGCGCTTAACAAGATCAAATCCGTTCCAAAGCCAGGTTCAAAAAAGATTATGTGGGAATTGAAATAAATTAATCCTGAGAAAATGCGAAATTGCGGAAAAAGTCCGTATTTTGCCAATAAAACAGATAGTTACTATTTTCGCGTAAATTCGCGGAGATGAGAAAATATCACCCAGAATTTGTACCTATTTTCGCAAAATTCGCAAGCTTGTGAAAATAGCGAAGCCCAGACGGCATAGGGCTTAGATAGGCAAAATTCGCATTTTCGCGAATTCTCAAAGTAACAGATGAGAATTTACAAAATTAAACCAGTTTTAACAAACCAATCTAGCCCCTTTGAAAAAGAGCCGACTGTTGCTGTTATACGAACTTTCACGTGTCAGCGGTCGGCTAGAGAGCCAGCATACCGATGGTTATTCCATTTATGACTAAATTACGACGATATTAACCGTGCTTAGTTGTTAACGCGATATATCTTTAGGGCGTGTACTAATGCCTGCTAGCTAGAGAGAAAAGGCATTTGTTGTTGAAATCGTGGACTGGAATTTATCAAGGTGGGCGATCAATGATAATAGGATTGCAGTTTGGGCGACGGTTTTGATGGTGTTGTTACGTTCTGGAAGGTCTGACTTATATTGATGGCATCGACCTTTACCATTTTATGGTGCGTGTTGACAGCAACTGTTGCGCGCAACCAGTATGTTCCTATTCCACGCTTGCCAAATCGCGAAAATAGCGCCGAAAACGTCCGCGCACAATACCTTTGTCAACGTAATCCAACCTAACGCAACAACCATTGTCAACGAGTCGGTTTCTCGTCAGCTTGCTCATTCTGTTTTCGTTCAATCCCTTATAATTCGCGGCTTTCGCGGCATCCGACCACCTGTTTTCCGTTGTAATTATCGGCAGCAATCGCCCGTTTGCGCTTGCGCGCTAGCGCGTTTTACTCCCCCTAAAAAAAGAATTGTCAACAAGAAATAGTCGCTATGCCAGTTAAGAAGTAACAGCGCGGTGACCATGGTGGTCGATAAAAGCGGTTAAGGCCTCGTAACAGTTTTAGTCTTAATGGGGCGGTGCCGTCATAGCAACGGACACGGCCCGCTTGGGCTTTTTTTAAATTCACCTGAAACGATCATGGAGCAACAAAAGCCTACCTGTCCCGCAAGTAGGATTGTCCCCAGTGCGGGGTGTACGTGAACCGGTCCACCGCCGTTACCGGCGAAACGATGCCGGGACCGGGCGATATCAGCATCTGTGGCAAATACCGTATGGTGTTGGTGTTCGATGAGGCGATGAAACTGCGGACGGGCCACCCAGGAAGAAATCAACGAACATGCCTATGTGCGCGGTTTGGTGGTGAATTCATTTGAGCAACAAGCACGAAGGACGACGATCAACCCGGTATCCTGTGCCACCGTTGCGGCAGCAGTTCCAATCCGAATGACGTCAGGCACCGCTATTGTGGGCATTGCCGTCAGTCTCTGGACGATGCCCCTCTGTCCCGCGAGGCATCAGGGAGATGTGCTGAGGCGTTCCATGTTGCGGAAAAAACTGGGTTAAGACCGGGTCGCTGCCGCTATCCTCGATAACAGGCTGTTGAAATTTGCCGCCATACCTTCGGTTTCGACGCCATTTTTTGAAGCGCCGGGTGGTCTGCTAGCCT
>NZ_JBSYXO010000063.1:0-8518 GCF_054172045.1 Methylomonas sp. MgM2
CACTTACGCGGGCATCTGGCCTATTATGCTGTCAGCGGTAACACGAGGCAGATCGGCAACTACGCGCGATTGATAGGCAGCCTACTGTTCAAATGGTTGAACCGAAGAAGTCAGAAGCGAAGTTGCAACTGGAAGCAATTCTGCCAAGTACTAAAAGCCTGGATGCCGTCTCTCAAGGTGCAGCATTACTTGTACCCTAAACCCTTGTGAATGACTTGAACTGGGAGCCGGATGGTGTAACGCTCCAAGTCCGGTTCTGCGAGGGTCGCGACGCGCAAGCGTCGCGACTACTCTCCAATCGGACGCATGTTTTGAATTTTTGTCGCTATATCCCCACTTTGCAAAGATACTGAGTTGGCGTTGATCGATTGCGGATTCGCGGGCATCACGGGAATTGAGCGGCTCATCGAAGTAAGAAACGCTGTCGGCAAGCGGAGGAATATGATCACGGCACGATTGTGAAAATTTCTTCCGTGCCAACGTCGATTATCAACACCGTGCCGCGTTTATTCGCGTTTATCCGCTGAAACATGGTTTGGTACACAAACCGGCAGATTGGCCTTATTGTTCGTTCATCGATAGGTTGGGACAGCGATTTGCTAATCTGCCTAGTTGCGGGCACGTTGATTCTTTTACAACTTACGTCCGATTACGCTGGACTAATCGGACCTACATTTTTGATAGACGGGACCGTAGGCTGGGTTGAACACCGTGAAACCCGGCGTTAAAGGCGGTCTGCCGGGTATCGCGAGGCTCAACCCAGTCTACATAAACTGCCCCGGTTAAGTGGCGTCATCGGCCGGTCAACATTATTCGGTTTCCGTGATGACACCATGCTAACCTGGCCAGCCAAGCTAATTTTCCACCCTCAAACATGACTCTGCACGACCTCTGCCAGCAATACGCCACCGAAGGCCGGATCGAAGCCATCATCCTACGCCCGGCGCGGGGAGAAGCGGCCGTTCGGGTCGACGAGGCGAGGGCGGAGCCCGGACTGGGGTTGATCGGAGACCGCCGGGGAAGCCGGGCCGGCCATGCGCGGCGTTCGTCCAAACGCGAGATCACTCTATTTCAGGCCGAGCATATACCCATCGTCGCCGGCTGGTGCGGGCTGGCCGAACTCGATCCCGTGCGTCTGCGGCGCAATCTGGCGGTTTCCGGACTCAATCTGGTCGCGATGCGCTCGCCGTTTGCGAACATGGCGTTGGAATGGGCGATTGGGGAAGAGGTGCGAATTCAGGTTACCGGACCTTGCGATCCGTGCTCGAAAATGGAGAAGGAATTAGGCATGGGCGGCTACAACGCCCTGCGCGGCCACGGCGGCATGACGGCGCGCATCTTGGTCGGTGGCCTGATTCGGGTCGGCGATCGCGTATGGTTAAGTGCGGCCAATCCGATCGGATGAGCCGTTCACGCCCGTTGGCGCTGTAGCGCCGTTGCGGTCTTGGTAATGGCTTGCAACAGCGGGCCGGCGCCGGCGATGGCCACCGCATCGACCAGACAATACCAGGCGGCAACGCCGCTGGGCGGATTGCCCTGGGGCAAATTGGACGCCGGATCGATCTCGGCCCAAGCCCAAGTGCCGGCGCCGGTACCGACGATCTCCAGCCAGGATGTGATGAAAAAGGCGCCGAGATAAACCATAGGCGATTTGCCTTTGAACAGATACAACAAAAACACCACGAACAATACCGCCCCTATCAGGTCCAGGCGCCCCCAACCGCTGACGCCCCACACAGCCCACAAGCCGCAGACCGATACCACGAATAACGCGATGCGGCGGGCGTGGCGTTGAAACAGCGCGGACCTGCCCAAGGCGACGGCGGTCAGATACACCAAGCCATGGCCGGCCGGCACATAGGCCGGTACGTTTTCGAAACGGTAGATGTAGCCCCTCATATAAACCGATGCGAAATATTCGCCCACCACGGCAAACATGACGGCCACGGCGACTTGCGTGCGGACGTATTTGCATTCGCCGCGCAAAAAGGCCAGCAAGAACAGCCAGCCGAAAAAAGCCAGCACGTATTGCATGAACTGCGGCGCGAAACCGTCGGTGGTCAGACAAATGGTCGTGGTGACGAAGGTAAAGGCCGCGATGAAATAATCGCGGCGCCGATGTTCGACTTCGACGTCGACCGGTGGAAAATGAGGTAAATGGAATAGGCGCATGTTTTACATCATTTAGATGAAGGCGTAAGCCACAACCAGATATCGTAAGGCTTTACCCAGCAATATCGCCAGTATCGAAGACATCAGCGAAAGCCTAAGCCAGCCGCCGGCAAAACACAGGCCGTCGCCGACGATGGGTACCCAAGAAAGCAACAAGGCCCAAACGCCCCAGCTTTTCACGGTGTTGATCGGTTTTTGGTACTTCTCGGACAGCGTTTTCTCGGCCGGGTATTTTTTTGCGGTCCATAAACCGAGCCACCAAGTGGTCAGCGCGCCGAGGCTGTTTCCGACCGTGGCCACTGCCACTAGCTGTACAAGGTCGTATTGATGGCTGTCCACCAAATAGGCCAGCACCGCTTCCGACCCGCCTGGCGCGATGGTCGAGGAGATCAAGGCGCTGACGAATAAACCCAGTAAGCCGTACGATTCTATCGCCATTTTCTGCTCCCATTAAAAAACCCCTGAAACCGCAAGGCTCAGGGGTTTTTCAAGTTCAAGTCTTATTTATCGGGCAGTGGAATCGGTTTTTTATCGGTAAACTTTTTGATTAGTTTGCTGATTAAGTTAACCGTAAAACCGATAGCCTGGGAAATCCATTCGAATATCGTCGCAATGACTTCGCCCGTACTCATCCCCTTAAAACGTTTAGCCAAAATAGGGCCGACCAAAATACCAATAGCCAATCCGACTATGCCGACGCCCGATAGAAAAGAGCCGTCGGTTGACGGTGCAGCAACATTGTCAGGCTGAGCTGAGTTTGCGGTCGTAGCGGCAAGAGCGGCTGCTTCTGCTACCGCAGCGGCTTCTTGTTTGGCAAATTCTTCGGCATTGAATGGTTTACCGCTGTAATCATCAGGGTAAACATTGCTGGTAACGCCCGGGATACTCGGCAGTTCTTCGCCGCCTTTACCCACTTTAAATTGGGCTTTCATGCCTTTTTCCATATGCTGAGCAATATCGCAATGCACCAGATAGGTTTTATCGCCGGGCGGCAGAATCAAAGTGCCTGAAACACTGCCGGGGCCGCTAACCTCAAGATGGAACATCCCTTTCGGGTACAAGTACTTCGGCAAGCCGTGCATCATCCATTGATGGCGAATCTCGTCCTCGTTAACAAAATGGACTGTCAATTTAGTGCACGGTTCGAACTGAAATTCCTGCTGATCAAAAGCCCACATGGTTCCGGGAAATTTCTCGGAATATTTATGGCCGGCACGGACCGTGATTTCTTTGGTCGCCGCGATTTTGTCACAACCACCCGGCAAAGTATCCGAATTTTGGCCCATGACCATGGCGCCGCCCATATCCATCAAATGGCCGTCTCCGTGATCCATCATGTTGTTGTGTTCTACAAATTCTTTCGCAAAAACGCTAGAAACAGACAACGCGCAAACTAAAGCGGCAATTGATAATGTTTTGACCATTAGAATAAATCCTCTATAAAAAGCTAGAGTTTAAAAAATCTTAAACGATGCGCTTGCGGTAATCAGGCTTAACCGGTACCGGTAAAAAAGCAGATTGACCCTGCCAAATATTTAAGACAGGGTAACGAGGGATAAGTTTAAAGTTGTTTGATTTTACCATTCCTTTGCTTTGCCGAGCATTTCATCGACTTTGCGTTTGAAGCCCGCATGAGACAGGTAAGCAATGTAAAGACCGGCAAACAACACTAAGGCGTATAGACCATAACTACCGGCACTGGTCGGCTGGCCGCCGCCGGCTTTAAAGCTCATATGTGCGTCTAAACGCTCACCGTTATCTTGTAACAAAGTAATATGAATCAGATATTTGCCTGGTTCGGGCACGCCGTTCGGCAAATTCAATATCACTGTACCCGATTTGTGTTTCTTCGGTTCTTCATAAAATATACGAGTGCCTTCCGGCTCTTTGGTGACTTCGAATTCGACTGCTCTATCGCGATAGCGCATGTCTTGATAGTCGAACACCAATTGAATCAAAGAATCGGTATCAGGAATGTTCCCGCAAAATTCTTCGGCGGGATATGCTTTAGGTTGGTAGGCGGTGTAATGAATCCAATGGTCTTTTTCCAATTCGAATTTGCACTGGTCCGTGTCAGTTCCGGCGGCGCCACCATGCGCCCAGAGTGAGGAGGAAAAAACCAGTCCGATAAGACCCAAAAGACTACTTCTAAAAAGACGAGTTGTTTTCATGTTTACCCTTCCCGTTGTTGATATTTTTTATTATTCACGCCCTTGAGCATGATGCGATTTTGAGGTGTCATCAACCTGAAATAGCTGCAACCTCAGGAAAATCGGCCTTAACTCTAGCACATCACCCCTTGCAAATAAAGGTAATCCTTATATCCGCCCCTTCACCCGACCGGATACGGTTATTTTTTTTGTCATCCATTCAAGACAATCCTTATAATGGGGAAATAAGCCTTTCTGTTGTTAGCTGGCATTACAACGCTCCCGAATACTTATTATCCGGCTCATAAAAAAAAATATGTCCAAATTAATCAACTCCGCAGAATGGAACGCCGTTAAACAACACCATCAAGAAATTGCTGGGAAATTTTGCATGAAAGAGGCGTTTTCGAAAGACCATCAGCGTTTCGACAAGTTTTCAATCACATTTAATGACTTACTATTCGACTATTCGAAAAACCTAATCGATCAACAAACAATGCCATTGCTGATTGCCTTGGCAAACCGCGCGGAACTGCGGGAAAAAACCGAAGCGATGTTTTCAGGTTCCATTATCAACACCACGGAAAAAAGAGCCGTTTTGCACACTGCATTGCGTAACAGGAGCAACAAACCGGTGTTTTTCTGCGGCAAAGACGTCATGCCTGAAATCAATAAAGTGTTAGACAAAATGCGCGTGTTCGTGGAGCAAGTACGTTCCGGACAATGGACCGGCTATAGCGGCAAAACGATTACCGACATCGTCAACATCGGTATCGGCGGCTCCGACCTAGGTCCGAAAATGGTCGATACCGCGTTGACCGCTTACGGTAAAGAAGGGTTAAAAGCCCACTTTGTTTCCAATGTCGATCAGACCGACATCGTAGAAACACTGAACCCCTTGAATCCGGAGACCACCTTATTCCTGATTTCGTCCAAAACTTTCACGACTCAGGAAACCATGACGAACGCCCTGTCGGCCCGCAATTGGTTTATGAGGGCGGCCGGCGACCCGGCGCACATCAACAAGCATTTCATCGCCATTTCCACTAACGAAGAAAAGGTCAAAGAATTCGGCATTGATCCGAACAATATGTTCGAGTTCTGGGACTGGGTAGGCGGCCGTTATTCTTTATGGTCGGTGATCGGCATGTCCATCGCGCTGTACGTCGGCATGGACAACTTCGAAGAATTGCTGATGGGCGCCCACTTGGCCGACGAACACTTCCGCAATACGCCGTACGAAAAAAACATCCCGGTCATCATGGGCTTGCTGGGAATTTGGTACAACAACTTTTTCGAGGCGGAAACCTACGCCATCCTGCCTTATCTCCAATCCTTGAAGTATTTCGCCGACTATTTCCAGCAAGGCGATATGGAGAGCAACGGCAAAAGCGCAACCATCACCGGCGACAAGGTGGATTACAACACCGGACCCATCATCTGGGGCCAACCCGGCACCAACGGCCAACACGCGTTTTTTCAATTGATACACCAAGGCACAAAACTGGTTCCTTGCGATTTTCTGGCCGCTGCGCAAAGCCAATACAACCTGCCGGACCATCACGATATCCTGACGTCCAACTTCCTGGCGCAAGCGGAAGCCTTGATGCGAGGCAAAACCGAGGACGAGGTCAGACAGGATTTGAGCCATGAGCCCAATCTGGACGACGCCTTGATTGCATCTAAAATTTTCTCGGGCAACAAACCGTCCAATGCGTTCTTATTCAGGAAACTAACACCTCGGACTTTGGGAACCTTAGTTGCGTTCTACGAGCACAAAATTTTCGTACAAGGCGTGATTTGGAATATAAATTCCTTTGACCAAATGGGGGTTGAATTGGGCAAAGTACTAGCAAAAGCGATCTTGCCGGAACTAAAAAACAACGAAGTTATCAGCAGCCACGATAGCTCTACCAACGGTTTAATCAATGCTTATAAAAAATTACGTAAATCTTGAGCCGGTATTGGATGTACCAAGTTTTGCGCTGCCTGCATGATCTACTGACGGTGTACCAGCGCTAGTTCAGGTATAATCGACCTAAAGCCGTGGCTTTAACCACCTCCACCGCACCCTTTCTAATACTTCCTCACGATCAACATGTTGATTTGTTTCTGTACCTTGTTTTAACACGGAGTCTAAATATATGGATATCGAATTGCTCATTAAGTCTCTGATCTTAGGTATCGTTGAAGGCCTTACCGAGTTTCTTCCTATTTCCAGTACCGGCCATTTAATTTTGGCGGGCGATTTGCTCGATTTTAACGATGACAAGGCCAAGCTATTCAGCATTGTGATCCAAGTCGGGGCGATCTTAGCGATTTGCTGGGAATATCGAGTCAAAATCGGCATGGTTCTATCCGGTCTGACGAGCGACAAACAAGCGCAAAAGTTTGTGTTGAACCTCGCAATCGCCTTTATGCCGTTAGCCGGCTTGGGGCTGCTACTCGGAAAATATATCAAGGCTATATTATTCAAACCTATCCCGGTCGCTTTAGCCTTTATAGTCGGCGCCTTTGTCATCATCTGGGCCGAAAAGCGCGAACATAAAATTCGGATTCACGACGTGGATGATTTGACCATGCTCGACGCTCTTAAACTGGGCATTGCGCAAGCCTTTGCCTTGATCCCGGGGACTTCACGCTCCGGCTCCACAATTATCGGCGGCTTATTGTTCGGCTTGTCGAGGAAAGCCGCGACCGAATTTTCATTTTTCCTCGCTATCCCGACACTGGTCATCGCCAGCCTGTACGACTTGTATAAACACCGCGACTTACTAAACGGTGAAAGCGATCTACTGTCGTTTACGGTCGGTTTGGTTGCCGCATTTATCAGCGCCTTATTCGCCGTTAAAGGCTTATTGCGTTATATCAGCCATCACGACTTCATCGTTTTTGCCTGGTACCGTATCCTATTCGGGGTAGTCGTCATAGGCACCGCATATAGCGGACTCGTGCAGTGGACAGTTGACTGAGGGCGCTATTTTATCGTTTTATTGACTTTCAAAAGGTAATTTATGGCTCTGCCGGTATCGCTGATCATTCTGGGCTTAATCATTCTGATATTCAGCGCGAATTGGTTTGTCGAAGGGGCTGCAGCGATCGCCAATCATTTGGGCATGCCCACTCTGTTGATCGGCATGGTTATTGTTGGCTTCGGGACTTCGGCGCCGGAACTATCCGTTTCAATTTTATCCGCGATGCAGAACAACCCCGGTATTGCGATTGGCAACGGTTATGGCTCGAACATTACCAATATCGGTCTGATATTAGGCATCACCGCACTAATCAGCCCCATTTCGGTGCATTCTCAGATTCTCAAGAAAGAATTGCCGATTCTGTTTACCGTCACACTGTTGGTTTTTGTCCAACTTTACGATGGCGCTTTATCACGATTCGATTCAGCTCTTGAATTGGCTTTGTTTTTCATTGTAATGACCTGGATGGTCAAGCAGTCTTTAAAGAAAAGAGAGGTCGATGAGTACCAGAGGGAAATCGAAAATGAGTTGAAAGAACATAGCCTGTCTCAGATTCAAGCCTGGATTTGGCTGATTGGCGGCATCGTGCTTTTGGTGGTCAGTTCGCGGATGTTAGTATGGGGCGCGGTTTCCATTGCGCAGGATTTGGGCGTCAGCGATTTCATCATCGGCTTGACGATAGTCGCCATCGGAACCTCGCTACCGGAATTGGCATCTTCGATCGCCGCCGCGCGCAAAGGCGAGCACGATCTGGCGGTCGGCAACGTGATCGGATCAAATCTATTCAACACCCTAGCGGTCGTTGGAGCCGCCGGAGCGATTCGACCGATGGCGATTCCCCATGAAATTCTTAGTCGCGATTGGCCGTTAATGGCGGTCCTGACCTTAGCGTTGTTTGCTATGGGTTACGGCCGCAATGGCGACGGCAGTATCAATCGTGTGGAAGGCGCTCTATTACTACTGATTTATATTACATATACCTCGTATTTAATTCATACCATCGCCGACATCTAGACATGCCGATGCGGATCGTCAAACCCGTTACCGTGCGGTGCGGGTTTCGTCCTTCTCACCGGACCCCAGCCCCGTGTTCATTCGGCGATCGATTTGGTGTAATCACATAGACCGCATTGGGGCAAAAGCGTACGCTGCGAAACCTTGGAAACGAAGCGCCAGCGAGTGAAGGTTGAGTAGTCCCTGGAAGCCGTAGCGCCGGGCGGT
>NZ_JBSYXO010000064.1:0-8439 GCF_054172045.1 Methylomonas sp. MgM2
ACGTGGCGGTGTAGGCGCGATTGCTAGCCAGGGATGGCTAGCAATCTTTCCCGCCGGAAGCCGACACTCTCCGGCAACTTTCGAACGGCATTTTTGGAGGAAACAAAAGCTTTGCAAACTAACGCGCGGGAATAAATCCACCATTCTATGAGTAGAAAATTAGGACAATAAAGGGGGCTTTCGCCCCTTTTTTTATGCCTCAACCAAAAGGAGATATGACCTTAATTTTAGAGATTTTGAAATCAGGACAATAAGTTATTTGTCAGGGTTTTGTCATTGTTTGTCATGTTTTTTTATTAAAAATCAACTGCTTAAGTTCACCACAAGCCGAGGCAAAAAACCACAGCGAAACTTGTTAAACGGTAACAAATGGGGTGAATATGACACCAAACAATCAAACCGCCACGGCTAACGCTGAGGCAATCCAAACCGAAGCCATGCAAACCGCATGGATTTATCTAACTGTTCGCCAGTTCTGCGAAAAACACAAAGCCTTCACAGCTGGAGGGCTTAGGGCGCTGATATTCAACGAGCATCAAAACGGCCTAGCCCAAGCCGGGGCCATAGTTAGGATTGGCCGTAAGGTTTTAATCAACGAAGAAAAGTGGTTCGCTTGGATCGAGTCACAAAACGCGGGGGGCAGATAACGCGGGGGGCAGATAATGAAACCAACACAAAACATTATCCCGGCCAACCCTGGCTTTAGTGCCATAACCCTTTGCACCAACATAGCCGGAAGGCTTAGCTATTACCGAGAAAGCATCATTGCCTGGCATATCAGTGGAAGCGACGACATTGCACAAGATAGCCAAAACCTGTTTGCTAGCCCCGTGCTTCCCGGATCAATTGGTGTTTATGACGAATACGACGCAATAGAACACCCTAACGGAACCATTCAAGACCCAGACAAAACCTACAAAAACCTTGCTGATTGGCTTGAGTACAAGGAAGCCGAACGAGGTAAAGAATGAAACCAAACTCCAACCATATCAAGCGGGCAATCAGCCCGCCCGATTATTACCGTGTAGCATTGCCCGATGTACCGCTAAAACGCATCGGCTGGAATGATGGCGGCCTTTGCCCGTTTCACAGTGACAACACGCGCGGATCGTTTCGCGTAAACACCCAAACCGGCGGCTTTAAATGTTTTAGTTGCGGCGCGGCGGGCGGTGATGTGATCGCTTTCGAGCAAAAGCGCCACGGCTTAAGCTTTCCCGAAGCAATAGACAAATTGGCGCGGGATTGGGGGATAGAATGACTATCAATTTACCCAAAACCTACCAAAACAAGCCCCTTGTTTATGCCTGGACATATCGCGGCACAAACGGTGAAGAGTTGGGCGCGGTGGGCCGGTATCAGCACCAAGGGCAGAAAAAAGACGTGGTGCCATTTTTCCGGCGGCGCGGTGCCGATTGGGTGCCGGGTATCGATGCCGACCCCCGCCCATTGTTTGGCCTGGATCGATTAGCGACGCATGACAAAGCCAAAGCAGTTTTTATTGTTGAGGGTGATCCATGCGCGGCGGCGCTGCAATCCATCGGCCTTTGTGCCGTTACCACGTTGGGCGGATCGCAAGCGGCAAACAAAGCCGATTGGCAGCCATTAAGCGGCTTCGGTGCCGTGTATGTCCTGCCAGACAACGACGAACCCGGCGAGAAGTACGCGGCGACCGTGGCCGAAGTCCTGGCAAATCTGGAACGACCGCCCAAAGTTAAGATTGTACGCTTGCCGGGCTTGCCAGAAAGCGGCGATGTGGTGGACTGGCTGAAAGGCTGGGTAAGCGGCTGGGATGGCTTCGGGCCGATTGACAGCGCATTGCACGAACCCTTACAGGCCAAACTTCGGGAGGTGATCGCCAGCCAAACCGCCCAGACAGTCACCAGCAACCCGAGCGCGGCCACCCGTGGCACATGGGCCAGCCCTGGCGAAATTCGCCCGAAAATTCCGGCGGTTTTAGCCATGACCCCGGAACTAATCCCCGCGCCTTTCCGTGATTGGCTGGCGGATGTATCGCACCGGATGCAAACCCCGGCGGATTTTCCGGTAATCAGTACCATTGTGATTTTTTCCAGCGTGATCGGGGCCGGTTGCGGCATTCGCCCGAAGCAGCGCGACGGCTGGGAGGTTATCCCCAACCTTTGGGGCGCGTGTATCGGGCGGCCTTCGGTCTGTCTGAAATCACCCAGCATGAAAGAGGCGCTAGGCATTCTTGATCGATTGCAATTCGTTTATGGCGAAATGTTCGAACGCGAAAAGCGCGGCGCGGATTTTGAAGGCATGGTGGCCGGGGCGGTACAAAAAGACCTGAAAGCCCGGCTGGATAAGGAGGCCAAGAAAAGCACGATGGACAGCCGCGAACTTGACCTATTGCGGGCCGAGTACATGGAAGTCTTGGAAGCCAGCGAACAGCAACCGACACGGCGACTGTTCAAAACCAACGAAACCACCATCCAGAGCATGACCAACTTACAGGCGCAAAACCCGCGCGGCTTGCTGGTGTTTCGAGATGAGCTAACCGGATTATTGGTCAAGTGGGATCAAGAAAACGGCGCCGATGAGAGGGCTTATTTTCTGGAAGGCTGGAACGGCAACGGGACTTATACCGATGTAAAAATCGCCAGAGGCGTCACCGAGGCAAAACAAATCTGTATCAGCTTGCTAGGCGGTATCCAGCCCGACAAACTGAAAGCCTATTTGCACCAAGCCCAAAGCGGCGGTAACGATGGCATGATTCAACGCCTACAGCTTGCCGTGTGGCCGGATGAGCCGAAAAACTGGCAATTGATCGACACCGCCCCCAACAAGGAACACAAGCACCGCGCCTTTGTGATTCTGCAAAAGCTAGCAGAAATGGACTTTGCCGAATACGGGGCTAGTTATGACCCAGAACACGACGACCGGCCTTATTACCGTTTCGACGAAGCCGGGCAAGCGGTGTTTTTCGATTGGCTGACCGAGCTACAAACAGGCAAGATACCGACCGAGGAAAACCCCTTAATGGTGGAACACTTCGGCAAGTTTCGTTCATTGATGCCGAGTTTGGCGCTAATTTTCCATCTGATCGACATTGCCGACGGTAAAGCACGCGGGCCGGTATCAGAACAAGCGGCGCTATTGGCGGTTGATTGGTGCGAATATTTGGAAAGCCACGCGCGGCGCATCTATGCAATGGCTGAAAGCCCGGAACAAGAGGCGGCGGTAAGGTTGGCGGGCAAGATCAAAGCCGGCAACCTGCCGAACCCCTTTACCACCCGAGACATTGACCGAAAAGGCTGGCACGGCTTAGGCAAGGGCGCACCCGTGAAAGAGGCGCTGGAAATCCTGGCTTATGAGGGCTGGATTGTAGAGCAACCGCCAGAACCGCAAGCAGTAGGCCGGCGGCCTTTACCGAGCTTTCACATTAACCCGCTAGTTCTGGGTAGGGGGCGTCATGACTAGAGAGCAAAACACGCCCCACGTATCGAGCAAAGAAGCGTCTTACAATATTAGACAGATTGAAACGGGTCTTAAACAGCTTGGATTTTCACGAGCCGAGGCAAAAAAATTTTGCGCCGACTTGAAGCATGTCATAGATGTCGGAGAAAGAACTTGCAATGGCGGAAAAACATGATATAACTCGATTACTTTCTTTCCTGTGAGACGCTGGAAATTGTTTTTTGGCCGCGAGACGTGGCCGCAAATTCTCACAGGAAAAGGTATGTCGCTTCAAAAAATCACTACCCAGATTGACCGCATTGAGCGCGATATCAATAATCACCACAACCTTTCAAAAAACGAACTGGAAAACATCGGCAGCGCGCAGCTCGAACTAGGCCGCCGTTTGGCCGCACTGGAGCGCAGGGGTGTACAGGCGCACTTTGCCAATCGCAGCGATTGGGGCACCCAAATCGTTGCATCATCCGTCTTGCGGGAATTTCTGAACGGCGGGCGGCAAAAAGCAAAATTCGAGATTAAAAACAACACCCTGACCGGCGGCGACTCCACTGTAGCGCCAGACAGAAAGCCGGGTGTTGTACCTGGCGCGTTCAGTCCGATGACGCTGGAAAGCCTGTTTCCGGCCATGCCGACCGCAGAAAACGCGATTGAGTTTACGCGAGAGCTTTTATTCACAAACTCAGCGGCCGAAACCGCCGAGGGATCAGCCAAGTCGGAATCATCATTGACGTTCGAATTGGTCAACATGCCTGTTTCAACGGTAGCTCACTGGATCAAAATCAGCAAACAACTGGCTTCAGACGCGCCAGCATTGGCCGCTTACGTGAATCTGCGAATGGAGTACGGCGTCAATCGTCGTATCGAAACCCAGCTGGCCGTGGGCAACGGTACGGCCCCTAACATTTCCGGTATTTTTGACACCGGCAATTATCAGCCACACGGTTATACGGCAGCTCAGCTAACCACAAGTTTGCCTAAGCACGAACTAATCCGCAGATGCATGACCGACCTGTTCAGCGCAGGTTACCGTCCAAGCGCGATTTTGTTAAACCCAGCTGATTGGCTTCAATTCGAGTTGTCGATTCTGAATTCGACACCAAGTTACAGCGCGTCTGATCTGATAAATGGGTTAGAGGCCAAACTGTTCGGTGTGCCGGTCGTGCAATCGCTTGGCGTCACCGCCGATACGTTCGGCGTCGGAGCGTTCGCAATGTCAGGAAACATCCGAAATCGTGAGGATGTGACCATCGAAATGTCAGAATCAGATTCCGACAACTTTACCAAAAACCTAATCACGGTCAGAGCGGAACGACGATTAGCACTGGCGATTGAACAGCCTAGCGCGATCATCGGCGGCGACCTGACACCGGCTTAATGGAGTGACATTATGAATTTCATGAACATATTCGGAGGCTCGAACTTAGGCCGCCAGTTTTTCAAAGACGACCTGAGCGAAAAGGCCAAGCCGCGTAAGGCGCTGGTCGATAAAATTGCGGCGCTTAAAAAAGAGCTGGCCGGTTTGTCTACGAAGCCGGTCAAAGATGTTGATGCCGAGATTAAAAAGGCCGAAACCAAGCTGAACGAGTTGCGCGAGAAGCGCGGCGAATTGCTGGCGGTCGATCATCAAAATCGCGAAGCGCTGCTAAAGCAAATCAAAATGGCCGAGACCGAGCTTAAGAGTCAGACGCCGGTCATCGTGGCAAATTGCCGCCGTGCGCTATACGACCGCGTTAAGAGCAAAACGCTTTTGACAAATGACGAAAGCCGACTGGCGAAGGCTCTGTTTGACGAATTAACCGGCCTGACTAATTGCCTCGATGACGCGGCGATTCTGAAATCCGTCGCAGACATCGAGAACCGAGCGGCGGCGGGGCTTTAACTTTTTACCATAGTGATAATGGAACCACTCGCCCGGGAGATTGCATCAAACGGGCATTTTTTTAAGGATACAAATGCAGGCAACGCAACCCCCTTGGCAAAAGGCAGGTTTTAGCAGTTACTCGGAGTTTTGGAATGATAGGCAAATCGGAACACGAAACGTTTCTAACAGAACATCAATTATGCGCCCAAGGTGGAACATGAACAAACGCGCACTGGCCGCCATGCGGAAGGCCGGAACACTTCACTTCGTTAGGCCGAACGGCGAGTATAAGTATCGGTTGTCAGAGGTGATGCGCGTTGAGAAATTGAGAACGGAGATTGTTTGATGGAATATCACGCGGAACTAAAACGACGCAATCACGTAGAGACCGGCGAGTTTACCAGCATTCAAGCGGCTATTGATTGGGCTAAGTCACTTGGTGGCCCTCGTACGCTGACCGTCAAACGGCGACAGGATGACGGCAAATATCAAATTGTAAGAGAGGCCAAATATGGATTCTAAGAAATGCGCCACATGCGCCAAACCGATTAAAGACCAATCCGGCATAGGCCGTCCTAAAGCCTATTGCTCAATCGCTTGCAGGCGGCAGGCAGAGAGCCGAATCAAACAATTATCAAGGCGCTGCAATCGGTTGACCGATTCGCTGATGAATGTGAGCGGAAAACAATTTTCTTGACAACCTGACTTTCTCCGCATAAGCTTCGATCATCCCATGAGCACATGGGACGGGATTGGAACCCCGTTAATCTAGGCGTCAAAATGCCGCATTCAATCGCGGCTTTTTTGTGTCCGTCATTTGCAATACCTGTTATGGCGGGTTGCATTGGGCACACTTAGGTGTGGCCGCTCCTAGATCGGTAGTTCCAACCCATTGCAGCCCGTCGCCCCAAGATTGGAACCTTGGCCGACGGTTACTTACTTTATCTAGGAGTCACCGTTATGAGCACACAATACTTAGGAGAAATCCGCCTAAAATCCAACCCTTCCAAAAACATAAGCGCGATTGCTCAGAACTTCGAGCAACTGAAAAACCAATACGCTGAATTTTCCGCCTATGTCAACGCACCGATTGACCCCAACATACAGAGAATCATCCCGGCCCTTGATGAGCACGTGGCTAAATTGCTGTTTGAGGCATTCCGCTTGTCTGAATCGGTTTCTGATTTGCTGCACAAAATACGACCAACCACAGAGCCTGATCCCGTCGAACGATTCCTGCAACAAATCGCCGAGACCGAGGTTGAGCGCGAAGAGTTATTGACTACAGGACTGCCCGCATTAACCCGGCTGGTAGCGGTCGCACAGCGCGACACAGGTCAGGCTGTGACCGTGCGGCGGTTTTTGCTTGCGCTGTATAACGGTCGATCATGGCCGTTCAATCTCACGTCGCTACGCGGCCTGGACTGCAATCTTTTTGATGATTGCATGGCCGTGTTGAAGCTTGATTCCCTGGTAACGGCAAAAGAGGTTCACGAATACATCAAAGGCGGCGATCAACTATTTGCCGAATGGTGTATCGAGTTTGGGAGCGAAGCAAAACGCGGGGGTCGGTCATGAGAATTAGATATGCTGAGGCAGCATTAATTAAAAACCGTCGCGCCCTCGAACATTGTGCAAAGCTGAAACAGAACAAATCATTCGACGACGCCGTTAAATACGAACGTCGCGCCGCGATAGCCGGAATCGTTCTGTTTGTATCGCTGGTCGCTCAAGCATGGCTTGGGGGTACGCTATGAGGTCGCAGCCCGACTCAAGACGCGGAGAGCTGGCCGCCATTCTGCTTATTTTATCGGCGTCTACATCGTTCAGTTTTGCCTATTGGCAGGTTGGTCTTAATCACGATTCAGCAACACAAAAGCGCTGGCATATGTGCCAAAGGTGAATAACGAGGAAATGATGCCAAGTTACGATGACGTACTCAGAATCACAGGAACCGATGAGGCCGCATTGCATAAGATCATGTGCGACCACAGCGACCTAATACCATTCGATCTAGATTACCCGGTCATGCTGCAACAATCTCCCATTCACGGCATGGGCTTGTTTGCAACCGCATCATTCGAAGCTGGGCAGGTCATATGCCCAGCCAGAATAGGTGTACATCGAACACCTGCCGGTCGCTATACAAATCATTCATCCGAACCTAACGCCATGATGCAAGCGGTCGATGGCGGCATTGTGGTGGTAGCAATACGAGATATAGCGGCGGTTGATGAGGTGACCGTGTGTTATCTGCATGCGCGTGCCGCTGGGCTATATGCGAGCCGGGTGTAGTCGGATGTGTCGTAAGGGGGAGGGGTGGGTAAAAAGTCATAGGGGTAAGGGTCGCCGTGCGTCGCCCTAGCAAAGCATTTACACAAATGAGTTTTTGCTTTGAAAAATTTTGACTTGAAAACACGCCTACCCAGAACCAACTAAACCAGCTCGCCGCTGGTTTTTTTTTGCGCCGCCAAACAAGGCGCCAGCTACAACAAGCCGAAAACCACGCCAGCACAACCCTTGGCCCAGATACCAATAAAAATTATATGCTCGATTCTAGAAATAATGATCATAAGCAAACTCTATGCCTTCCTGTATACCTTGTCAAATATGACTTGTAGAGAGTTGGCACGAAACCCAGCTAGGTATTTTATTATTTCGTATTGTTAAACAACGGTTGTGCAGCTGATCCGTGTACGGCCCAGAAATGGCGCCGGCCACGGCAAGCGACTTGCCCAGACTGATCCACGCAAACAACACCGGGGTGGCGATGCCTTGGGCCTTGTGCGAAGCTGGCGGGCCATGTTCAAGCCTGCACGGGATCGCCCACCGGATCGGCGGGCGCTGGTAGGGGTGCCGAAGGTGGCAAGGGGTATTTTGTCGGTTTAGTCAGTTTTGTCGGTAGGGGGTGGCTCGTGTTTTCGCACGCTTTATAAGTCATTCTCCCTATCAACATGGGCTTTTTGGATTTCTAAAAATCCATTCAGCGAAAATTTGGATAGGGCGACGCACGGCGACCCTTACCCCTATGACTTTTGACCCACCCACCCCTACCGACAAAACTGACTAACAGGCTGTTGATTTTATCGCCCCCGCAATCCGCATTGATTCGCTGAGCCAGCCGCTAGATTAACTTATAAAGC
>NZ_JBSYXO010000065.1:0-8271 GCF_054172045.1 Methylomonas sp. MgM2
GGCTAGCAGACCACCCGGCGCTTCAAAAAATGGCGTCGAAACCGAAGGTATGGCGGCAAATTTCAACAGCCTGTTAGATGCCGCAAAACAGGTTTTTAAATCGACTAACCGTAACCAATTTTCTTAACGTTACGCTTTTCCGAAACAAATAAACTTAACCGAGTCCGGCCAAATAGAATTCATCACCCCTCATTATTCAGACGCGTTTAAAGCGGTACAAACTGAATAAATGAGGAGTGCATAATGGCTGTATCAACACAACACCTCCCCGAAACGGGCTGGGTCAGGGAATATCAAATAACTGGAGATAAGAAAAAAGGCTACCCCAGGCTGACGCCATTCGGCCGGACAACCTTCCGGAAACTGATTAAAGAAGGCTCTGCGCCTGCACCAACCAAAATTTCACAAAACATCGTAGCGTGGCGAGTTGAAGAAATCCGCGAATGGCTGAATCAATTAGGCGGAGCGGCGTGATGTTGACACACCAACAAAGCGGCGCTATGCTTTCGACCGCTGGCAGAAAAACCAGCACCGGGCCTGAGAAACCTGGTTTTGTATTGGCGAAAAAATCGCCGCAGTCAATAGCGGCTTTTTTATGCCTGTCATTCAGCGCGGCCTTGTGCCGTTTGCGTTCCATTATGGCGGGCTGTTTTGGGCAGCGTTCGGCGCTGGCCGGTTCCAATACCCGGTTTTTCTCAGTCCCACTACAGCCCGTCGCCCGATACCCTGAGAAAGTATTGGCGGCGGTTCAGTTATCTGTATTGGAGCAACCGCTATGAACACCCCAGCCACGGGCGAAATCCGCCAAGAATCCACCCAACAACCTGAAGCCGTCGCTTCGTTCCTCGATCAAATCGCCGCGTTCGAAACTGAGCGCCAAGCCGTTACCGAAGCCGGCCTACCGGCCTTGGAGCGCCTGGTCAATATTGCCAATAACGACACCGGCCAAGCAGATACGGTTCGGCGCTTCTTACTGTCGTTGTACAACGGCTATGCCTTTCCGCTAAACCCGTCAACGCTTCGCGGTTTGGATAAAGCCTTGTTCGATGACGCTCTAGCCGTCCTGAAACTGGACGCGCGCGCAGCCGTGAAGGAAATCCACCAATACGTCTATAAAGGCGGCGAATTGTTCGAGCGCTGGGCAAAAGCGGAGGTGGCGAAATGAGCATTAAAACCGTATCGCCCATGCAGCCCGACGCCAGACAACAGGCTTTATATGAGGCCATTACCCAAAAAGGCGTCAATTTCTTACATCACTTTGGCACTATCGGCCATGAGATAGCGCGTAATAGCCTGAGCGATGACACGCTTATTAGCCTTCAATCCGCTTGCGCAGACATGGCGCGGCTGGTCGCGCAAATGCGTCAACAGTTAAAAACCGAGGCCGTCAAACCGGTTCAAACCAAACCCGCCACCATTTACTTAGTCAACGGCGCCGGCAGCGCCGAGAACCGGCCAAAATCCATGACATTAGCCGGTTACATGAAACGCCAGTCCGATGAATTAGGCTTAACCCCGATGCCGTTGGATACCGACTTGCTGTTAAGCCGAATTCGTCAAGGCGGCGATTCCGGACGGTTTCTGGCCGATGCCTTTCGGTCGGCCTACCGTAAAGGCGTGCCGTTCAAGCATGCATTATTCGAGCTGGTCAATCTTGACACCGAAGCTTTCCGGCTATTCCACCAAGTGCTGCATATCCGCCACGTTCCAGGCTGGGACGATGACGCGCTTTACGCGATTGAGCAGCAAATCAAAGCAATCACGGATGGCCAATCATGAGCGACTCAAACAATAAAAAAGTGGTCGCCACTGAAGACCATAAAAAGTTGCGCAAACATTTCAGGGATCGAGTCGAGCATTTAAAGGATGAGATAGACAAGCTTGCGGCGCTCGATTTTCTGCTGTCCGGCTACCACGACGAACAAATCAACAAATTGTCATGGTTAGTATCGCCTGTCGTGGAGAATCTCACGGCCATTCAAGAGGAACTTTCACAGTTCTTTTACAACAGCGAATCGGCGCTGTCTTTCCTCGCTCAAAACGACAATGACTTACAAGGAGACGGGCATGACTAGACCGAACAAACCACTCTCCGGATATCGCGGAATTTTTACCGTGCAAGCCGAAAACCTACAGTTTCACTATAACCTTGCCCAAGACGCGAACCGCAGAAATGCGCTAAACGCCGACTACCTCGAAGGGCTCATGGGCGCGGCCAAACTGCTACAGGACACCGGACAAGCGGTTTGCGTTTACCTCTTCGGTACCCGGCACATTACCGCTGAATACACGCCAAAAATAGACGGGCCGACGTTCGAAGAAGTAGAACACCGCTTTAATGCCGTCGACGCCCAGTTAGCCAAAATCGCCGATTCTGACGCGGCTTGTACGCAGCTTTGGCTATTCGAACTGTTGCGCCGTGCCGAATGCCTGCTTGGTTCTATCGATTGGCTAGCCGATCAATTCGAGCAAGGCGAGTTAGCGGAATATGTGACAGCCAAGGCCGGCGCGTTCGCCGATTTCAGCCATCGCATTTCGCCAATCGGATTGGAAGACGGCACGCTTGGACTGCTGGACACGGTCAATATGGCCGCCGATAAGTTATTGGCCACCATCACCATGCTGTCCGACCACTTCGCGATCGATGACGACGAGAACCGGCCGAGTGACGAAACGGTGTTTTTCGCCCTGCAATCCATAAAGCATGAAGCGATGGACATCAAGGCGGTGATGGCGGCGTTCCACGCCACGTAAAAACTTAACCCATAAAAAAAGCCGGCGGAGTTGAGGAGCCCGCCGGCTTTTAATCAAAGCTTCTATTCAAAAACCGCAGTCAGTTTAGAAGCTTTTTGCACAGTTCGCAAGGAGCTAACGCAATGAATTTAAACGAGATACTAGATGCCGTTCGGGCGGATATGGCCGCGCATGGCGTTGCGACCGACGATAAGTTGATAGCCGATGGCGTATTGCACCGCGCCCACGCCGAAGGCGACAAGGTTGGGACGCTGAATATTTCCTACCTCATTCACACGGACGGCAACCCATCGTGGTACTTCGAGTATTTTCCACGATCGATCAAGCAAACCGGCTCGCTTTCCGGTGAACGTAAACGCTTGTCGTTGTCAGAACGGCGCCAGGTTGAGGATGAACGTAAGAAACGCCAGTACGAGCGTAAGCAACGCCAAAGAGAAGCGGCTGAAAAAGCGCGGGGTATTTGGCGTCGCACGAACCCTGTTCCCAGTACCCAGAACCATGCCTATCTGATCAAGAAAGGCGTTAAGCCCTATCAAATACGCCAATACCGTGGATCCCTGGTAGTGCCGCTCTATAACGAGTCGCGCGAACTGGTCAATCTGCAATTTATCAGTGCCGACGGCGACAAGCGCTTTTTGGCCGGCGGCAAGAAAAAAGGCTGTTTCTCGGTGATCGGCAATTCGACAGACATCGAACGCCTGTTGATTTGCGAGGGCTGGGCCACCGGTGCCAGCCTGCATGAAGAGCTTGGCGTGTTCGTCATGGTGGCCATGGACGCCGGCAACCTGGAACCGGTGGCACAAACCGCGCGGCGCTTGTTTCCGCAGGCTGAAATCATTATCGCCGGCGACAACGACGAGAGCGGCACCGGCCAAACGGCCGCGCATAAAGCCGCTTTGGCGGTAGGCGGCAAGGCGTTGATTCCGCCGCAGGCCGGCAAGGATTGGAACGACGTGCTGACCATGGAGGGCGCCGCTTGATGGACGCCGCAGACGAGTTTAGAGCCGAGCTCTACGAAACCTTAGCCGAGCAAAACGCATTGCCGCCGAAACGTAATACCGTAATCGATCTAGAACGGGACGCTGTGAAACCCGTTGGCGACACGGCACCGCACATCAATAAGGCGCAGCCATCGGCACCGCCAAAAAACCCGATTGCCGGCATGCACCTGATCGGCGCCAAGCCGGATCAAGAGCCTGTGAAAACATGGGCGACAGGCGTTGCGGTTCATGAAGACGATTTACCGGAGCTGGTAGCAATGAACGCGTTGTATTGCCATGCGCTGGTCGGCGGTAAAAACGTAATTGTCGGCCGGCGGTTTTGCCAGGTGCAAGGCATCGTCCTGACTTTCGAATCGCCAGCGGAATTCAAGAAAAAGTTTCTGCACGAAAAATTCATCAACGGCAAAAATCGGGGATAGGCCTGGCTGGAATGGCCGGGCAAGAACTTCAAGCCGGGCGGTACCGGATTTTTTCCGGATCCCCAAAAATGCCCGCCGGACGTGCTGAATTTTTACCGCGGCTTGCAGGTAAAGCCGTTGGACGGCGACGTATCGCCCTATCTGGATCATCTCAAACACGTCATTTGCGCCGGTCACGAGCCGTCTTACCGTTACCTGATCGGCTGGATGGCGCACCTGTTCCAAAAGCCTGATGAAAAGCCTACTGTAGCCATAATGTTGAAATCAGTGGAAGGCACCGGCAAAGGCACGATGGCGGAACCGTTGCTCAGGATACTTGGGCCCCATGGTATTAAGACCAATGGAGCTGGTGCGATAGCAAATCGATTTAATGGGACGGTTGCCAACAAACTTGGAATTTTCGCTGACGAGGTGGATTTAACTGACAAACATATGTTTGACCGCATGAAAGGCATTGTCTCGGAAACTACGGTCAATATGGAGCGTAAGGGATTAGAGATCGAACCTTTGCCGAACTATTGCCGGCTGATATTCGCCAGCAATCACGAAAAGGTGCTAAGCGCCGGCATTCGGGAGCGTCGTTACTTGGTGTTGGAGCCATCCGACAGATACGCCCAAGACCAGACCTATTTCAAAAGGCTCTGGTCCTGGATCAACAATGACGGCCCTGCAAAGTTTTTGAACTATCTATTGAATGTCGATATCTCGGATTTCGAACCATATCGCTGCCCGCAAACGCCAGGATTGATTTCCGAGAAGTTGGACAACTTGAGTGGGGTGAACCAGTTTTTTTACAACCAAATTATCCACCACGAACCATTCGGCGGCCGGGCCAGAATTCGTGCGTCAGAACTGATCGACGACTTTATAGCTTGGAGCGCCGAAGAGGGTTTGGATGTGAAAAAGGCCTCCGCTGCAAATTCTATTGGCCGCACCATGGCGAAATTGGGGATAGAGGTGCACGGTCGTTCAGATCGAGGAAACGGCAAGTTTTACGAATTACCGGACAAGGCGGTACTGGTACAGCAATTCGCCAAAATGCTGGATGTACCAGAAGAGGCCTTGGAACCGTGAAAATTTCAAAATGCCGTTTTTTGCTGTACCAACTGTACCAGCAACAAAAAACCACGCTATTTCAGCGATTTAAGTGGTACAGCAAATATTTTATTAACTATACCGTATCTATACCAACTAAACCAAAAGCCGAAAAATCGCCAAAAAGTGGTGTAGATGGGACAGTTGGTATAGCAACCATACCAGCAACTACACCAGCTGTAAGCCGCGCCGTTCGTGGCTTGCGGCGTGGTGGTACAGTTGGGACGGCAAAAATCGACTTTTTTTCTTTTTTTTCTTTTCGGCGGATTTTTGAGGAGAAACCCGTTGATTACATCAACCGGTGCCTATTGGAGGTGACTAAGTAAGCATGTTCGCTGGCCGGGCTTGAGGAGCGGAGGGCCAACCGATATTGGTCATTTATCAAAAACCAATGAGGATTTGAAAATGACAACGACTATTAACCCACTGGCGGAAATCCGCCAACAAGGCTTCGACGCCGATTTACACCAGCACCGGGTGCGGATTTGGCCGCGCCATAAGATGAACAAAGCGCTTGCGCTGTTTGTGACGGCTCATTTGCCGGAGATCACGCAAGCGTTGGTCGTCGAATATAACGAGAAGCGCATTAACAACGTGTTGCTTTGGGAGCAGCCGACATCGGCTGCCAATGAAAACGGACCGCCAGTCGAGGCGATCCCCGATCACCTGAATGGGGCACGTTTCGCCGGCGTGCCGGCGGCGGCTAGCGTTGGGCAGGACTTAAGGAGGTGACGGGAATATTGATTTACGGCATGGCCAGGCTTGAGGAGCAGTTCCGGCTGTAAACCGGGTTTTACAACGAATCACATTTTGGAGAATCAATATGGCTTTAACACCCATACCTAGCAATACCCCTTTAACCCAACTGCGCGCGCAAGGGCTTGAAGCAGAATTCAGCCGTAGCCGCTTGATTGTGTTTCCTCGGCCGAAAATCACCAACACCATTCGGCAATTCGTGGTCGACAACCTGGAGGCCGTTGTCGACGAACTGAACCTGGAAGGCTATTACACCAAAAACCCCGATCCACTGGGTTATTTGGTAGCAAACACCGGGGACGTGCGGCGTAATCAAGGTTATCTGATTTGGTCGCTTGATGATCCGACGCGAGCGGCATTGGGGGCGTAACCGGTCGATCTTGCGCTAGACGCTGTTCCGGATTCCTTGAATGGGTATCTGGCGTTTTGACGGTAAACACAGGGCTTGAGGAGGCAGTGCCGGTCTGTTTAACCGGTATTTATTTCAATTGAATATAGGTAAAAGCAATGCAATATCAAAACGAATCAGTTAACGCAAAAAAAGAAATGTTAAGTGACTGTGTCAAGAAACTCGGCGCCGCAGTTGATAAGTTCAAATCCGATGGCAGTTTGTCTGCCACTGAATTGGACGAAATTCGCGGCCTTGTTGCCGAAGCGAAAAACACTGCTGGAATGTATATGGATATCAATCAAGATACGACTGGCAAATTTGGCTTGGTAATGGAGTTTTCCAATTTGTTGGATAAAGCCATCAGCGTGGTAGGTCACGACCATTTAATTTGAATATGACCACTTCATGGGCAGCACGGAATATGCCGTGCTGCTCTTCTTATAAACCAATTTCTAAAACAAACACTTATGAATACTAACCATATCAATGACTATTTTCAGATAAAAGCGGATATCGCGGCCTTGAATGAATCGATTGCTACTAAGCGCGGTGAGATCGACAGTTTGAAACGGAAAATCGCGGATATTCACGGAAACATCAAAGAGATCGACGCGACATTGGAAAGCGAAGATCGGCTGATGGAACTATCTTCTCCTTTAAAAAAACCTACTCTCACAGTCGATCAGTTTATGGCTAAGAGAAAAGAGGTGGCAAAGATGAAAGCTGAATTGCCACCATTAACTGAAGCGCTTGAATTTCTGAATAAAAGCATCTCAGGATTAGAAGGCAATTTGTCCATTACTCGGGGATCATTAAAGGCAAAAGTAAATCTGGTTGCCGCTGACTTAGTTGATAAGGCTGCCGAACAACTGATTGCTACGTCCGGTGAACCATTCAGAGATTTGGTGATGGCTGTAATAGCGAAACAAGGTATGCAGCAAGGTTACGCGATTGATTCTAAAAATCTGTTCATGCAAAAAACCAACTCTATTGTTTGCGAAATACTTTACCAATTGGTATTTGGCAAAGGTAACGGTGGCTATGTTATGCCTGAATTACACGAAGCCAATCAACATGTTATCAGCATTTTAGAGGCCATGCCCATTACGTCGACGGGAACACCAATCGTTGACAGCGACTTGGTTGAAGCTGCTGCGTAATCGAAACGGCGGCAGTTTGTAAAATGCCTGCCGCCATTCATCTAGGTGAAACTATGAATCCAATTAATAAACAGAATTTCGTCACTCTACTTAAAGCCGCACTGCAAGCGGCAAATGAGTTGAGTGAGAAACTTAATCGCGACACATTCAAAGCCTTCGTGGCCGAGGCAAACCGCATGGCAGCGATCGTCCAGCCTTTTGATTATGAGGTCGTAAAACAACTGAATGCTTTGAATCAGCACGCAAAGAAACTGGGGATAACCCTGTCGTCAAAACCGGTCCGTTCGAACGGCCACGCGCAGTTCTTTTAAAAGCGGGGTTTGGTGTTATGGCAATTAAAAAGGATAAAGACGGCACCTGGCGAGTTCAGGTCGACAGAAAAGGTATGCCGCGCACACGACGTGGCGGGTTTGCGACCAAGGAAGATGCTGAGCTGTTCGAGCGTAACTACTTGGCCGATCACCGTGTTAATTACGAGCAGGCGATGGACGAGCGCACGCTGAAGGAGCTGGTCGAAAGTTGGTTTATTTATCACGGCATCAATTTGACGGATGGTGAGCGGCGGCGCCGGGCATTGTTGCAAATGGCGGTCGATTTAAATAACCCGGTGGCCAGTCAATTAACAGGCTGTTGAAATTTGCCGCCATACCTTCGGTTTCGACGCCATTTTTTGAAGCGCCGGGTGGTCTGCTAGC
>NZ_JBSYXO010000066.1:0-8246 GCF_054172045.1 Methylomonas sp. MgM2
GATCGCCGCTGCCGACTTGCAGCTTACGGCTCGCCGACTGTTCGGCTTGCTGTTTTTCCTGTTCGGCGGCCAAAAGACGTGCTTGCAAGACCGACATGGCTCTGGCGCGGTTTTTGTGTTGCGACCGTTCGTCCTGGCATTCGACTACGATGCCGGTCGGAATATGAGTGATACGGATGGCCGAATCGGTGCGGTTGACGTGCTGGCCGCCGGCACCCGAGGCGCGGTAGGTATCGACACGTAAGTCGGCGGGGTTGATTTCGACTTCGTCCACGCTGTCCACTTCCGGCATGATGGCGACGGTGCAGGCAGAGGTGTGTACGCGGCCTTGAGATTCGGTTTCCGGAACGCGTTGAACACGGTGGGTGCCCGATTCGAATTTCATTTGGGAGTAAACGTTCTGGCCGCTGAAACGCATAATGATTTCTTTATAGCCGCCATGTTCGCCACGGTTTTCGTTGATGATTTCGCTGCTCCAGCCTTGGCGTTCCGCATAGCGTTGGTACATGCGCGCTAGGTCGCCCGAGAAAATAGCCGCTTCATCGCCGCCGGTGCCGGCCCGGATTTCCAAGAAGATGTTACGGTTGTCGTTGGGGTCTTTCGGGAGCAGCAGGATTTGCAGTTCTTGTTCCAGTTCTTCGCGTTTTTCTTCGGCCGCGCCAATTTCCTCTTTGGCCATTTCCCGTAGCTCCGGGTCGCTGTCTTTCGCCATTTCCATCGCGGATTCTAAATTGCTTTCGTTATCCTGATAGGTTTTATAACAGGCGACGATGGGTTCGATTTGAGCGTATTCCTGACTCAGGCTGCGAAATTGATTCTGGTTGTTTTGTACTTCCGGTTGCGAAAGCAGGGCGGTGATCTCCTCAAAGCGGTCACCAAGGTTTTCCAGTTTGGTTTTAATCGATGGTTTCATTCAATTTACTGTAATTTAAAAATCTCGCGAGAGGCTGCAATTAAATCGTGTCGTTCGTTGGCCCCGGCTTCGCGTAATTGGGCGCAGGGCGTATGGATCAATTTATTGGTTAAAGTATGTGCCAGCCGTTGCAGTACCTCTTCGGCATTGCCGCCGTTGCTTAGTTGGGATATCGCCTTTTGCAATACCTCGTCCCGCGTGAGTTCGGCTTGTTGCCGGAAATCGCGAATGGTTTCCTGTGCACCTTGTGAGCGCAGCCATGCTAAGAAATGCTCGACTTGGGTGTCGATGATTTCTTCGGCCTGTTCGGCCGCTCGCCGGCGCGAGTCCATGTTTTGGTTGATGGTGTTTTGTAAGTCGTCGACAGTGTAAAGGTATACGTCTCGCAATTGCTCGACTTCAGCCTCGATGTCGCGCGGTACCGCTAAGTCGACCATGAATATCGGTTTATGTTTGCGTTTTTTGATCGCGCTTTCGACTCGGCCTTTACCTAAAATTGGCAGTTGCGAAGCGGTCGACGATACCACAATGTCGGCCTCGACTAAATGGTTCGGTATTTCGGATAACGCAATCGCATAGCCGTTAAATTGCATGGCAAGGGCGTGCGCTTTGTCATAGGTACGGTTGGCGATAATGATACGGCCGATGCCGTGCTGGTATAGATGCCGTGCGGTTAGCTCTATTGTTTCGCCGGCGCCGATTAGTAAGGCGGTTTGTTCGGAAAGTTTGTCGAAAATTTGTTGTGCCAGCTGGACAGCGGCAAAAGCTACCGAAACCGGGCTGGAGCCGATCGCCGTATCGGTACGAACCTTTTTTGCAGCGGAAAAGGTATGCTGAAAAAGTTTACTCAGATTTTTACCCAAAGTGCCGGCTTGGCAAGCGGCTTGATATGCCGTTTTCATTTGGCCGAGAATTTGAGGTTCGCCGAGTATCATCGAATCCAGGCCGCAAGCCACTCGGAACATATGCCGAATAGATTGGCTATCCTTATAGCTGTATAAATAGGGTGTGAATTCATTAGAATGGATTATTTTGGTCTCGGAAATCCATTTGATTAACGGCGTTTGGTCTTCGCTTTGTGTATGGCAATAAAATTCGGTGCGGTTGCAGGTCGATAAAATTGCAGCCTCGGATATATCGCGGACGCTTCGCAAATTTTTTAAGGTCTTATCGAGTATCTCGGCCGGGAATGCCAGGCGTTCCCGGATTGCAACAGGTGCCGTATTGTAATTTATCCCTAAGGCGAGAAGAGTCATTATCTATTTGGGGTGCCTATTAAAACGTACTTATTTTAAGTAATGCATTGTTTTTGTCCAAATAGAATACATTGAGTAGTCCGAATTAACGGGTTTTTCTGATAATCTATGTCGATATTTATTAAAGCGGGTCGTTTGAATTGCATGAATAAATGGATAGGTGCACTTATAGTTTGTTCCTTGTCGGGTTGCGCGATTTCTCCGGAAACGACGGCGGAAGCGGAGCCGAAAATTACTCGTCAGGAAGCTTTGGCGCCTCGGGTTAACACAAACAAGGTTATCGATGAGGAAGTGCTGTATTTGCTGATGGCCGCAGAGTTAGCCGGCCAGCGAAACCAGTACGATCTTGCGTTGGATGCTTATTTGCAGGCCGCAAAACGGGTGGATGACCCCAGAGTTGCCGAACGCGCCGTCAAAATCGGGATGTTTGTTAAGGATGAAAAGCGCACGCGGGAGGCGTTAGAAATTTGGTTGTCCAAAGAGCCGCAAAATCTGTCTGCGAGGAAGTTTGCCGCGTTGCTGGCGATAAAAGCCGGCGACCGAGATTCGGCGGTTGAGAATTTGGATATAGTCTATCTGGAGGATCCGGCAGGTTTTGAAGGCGGCATGTTGGAAATGATGAAGGCATTGGAAAAGGAAGGCCGTATGCAGTTTATCTATGAAGTGCTGGAAGATCTTAATCAACGTTACCCGGATCAAGCCGGCTTGTTGTTTCTTCAGGCGGTGGCGGCATCCGTTTTACATGACAATGAGTTGGCGCAACTGAAAATCAGCCGAGTCCTGGAATTGCAGCCGGATTGGAATAAGGCAATTATTTTTCAGGCCCAGTTGGCAGGCCGTTCCGGCGACTTGGTTAAGGCGCGTGAATATCTGGAGAAGGCTGTCAAACAAGCGCCCGACGACAGACAGTTAAGAAAAATGCTGTTGGAACTGTTGTTAAATACCGGGGATTACGATGAGGCCCTTAAGCTCTGTCAATCCGTGTTGGAAGTGGTTCCGGACGATGGAGAGACATTGTTCACGATGGCTCTAATCTATATGCAGCAAAACCAGGAAAGTAAGGCGGAAAATACCCTTGAGAAACTACTTAACGATCCGGAATGGGAGGGGCGTGCAAGTTTTTATTTAGGAAAAATCGAGTTAGATAAGCAACATCCGGAAAAGGCCTTGAAATGGTTTGAACGTGCCGAAGCCGGTGGTTTTGGCATTGAGGCGGATATGGCGGTCGTATCGCTGTTGTTAAGTCAAAAAGAGTTGGATCAGGCTGAAGCGCGAATCAAAAAAATGGATAGCAAATATCCGGATCAGCGTTTGCGCATTTTGATGGTGAAAGCGGAGCTTTATAATCAATGGGGTAAACGCAGAGAAGCATATGACGTGTTGAGTCTTGCGTTAAGAGACGCTCCGGACGAGAGAGACTTGCTTTATGCGAGGGCTTTGGTCGCCGAGCGCTTGGATAAGCTGGATGTCGTAGAATCCGATTTGCGGAAAATATTGGACAAAAACCCGGATGATGTAGCAGCGCTTAACGCACTGGGTTATACCTTGGCGGATAAAACGCAACGCTATGACGAGGCGGAGCGCTATCTCGCTAAGGCGATGAGTCTGAAGCCGGACGAAGCCGTGATTATCGATAGTTTCGGTTGGTTGCAATTTAAGAAGGGTAAGTACGAACTGGCATTGGAGTATCTTAGAAAGGCGTATGAGAAACAGCAGGAAAATGAAATTGCGGCGCATATTGCCGAGGTGTTATGGGTAATGGGTAGAGATGCGGAAGCAAAAGAATTTTTTGAGTCCGTATTTAAAAAATCTCCGGATGACGAATATTTGCTGAAATTTAAAAATCGGTTTTTATCTGCCGAACCATGATGAAGCATATTGTCGTTTTTGCGTTGCCGATTTTCCTGTTAGGTGCATGTAGTGTAACGCCTGAACGCATGGCTGAGAATTACCATTTGGCGGATATGCTGTATTTGCAGCAGCAAAGACAGTGGGGGTTACGCGGCAGATTGGCGGTAGTTAGCGAAAAGGATTCGGTTTCGGTATCGCTTGTTTGGCGCCATCTTGAGGACGATGACGATATAGAGTTAGTGGGCCCTTTGGGGCAGGGAAGGGTTAAGATCAATGTTACGCCAGGGCGGATTGTGGTCGATGACGGTGACAGTCGCGAAGTGTTTTATGGGCATGCCGACGCAGTGCTTTCCGAGCAATTGGGAATAGAGATGCCGGTAAAAGCCTTGAGGTTTTGGGTTTTGGGGGTGAATGATCCTGCGCAAGATTATGTCGAGCAAGCCGGCGGTTTTTATCAGGGGGGCTGGCTGGTGAGATATAGGGAAATGCAAAAGGTCGGCTCGGATATATTGCCGAAAAAAATGACGGTAGAAAAAGAAAAAACGAGGATAAAATTGATGGTGGATCAATGGGATTTGTCGTGACGGATTCGCCGGCTTTGGTGGCTGGGTGGGGAGAAAAATGGCCCGCTCCGGCAAAATTAAATTTGATGTTGCGGATCACGGGGCGTAAACCGGATGGTTATCATCTGCTGCAGACTGTGTTCCAAATTCTGGATCTTTGCGATTGGTTGACATTTTATCCGGTCGATGACGGTCGCGTTTCTCTAAGAAGCCCTATTCCGGGGGTGCCTGAACAGGATGATTTAACTGTTCGCGCCGCTAATTTGCTTAAGGCTTACGCGGGTTGCAAACAAGGTGTTTGTATCGATATCGAAAAAAACTTGCCCATGGGGGGCGGTTTGGGAGGTGGCAGTTCGGATGCTGCAACGACTTTGGTTGTATTAAACCATCTGTGGGGCTTGGGTCTCTCAACGCAAGAATTGATGAATTTTGGTTTGCGCTTAGGGGCGGATGTGCCTGTGTTTGTGTTCGGCCATTCAGCTTGGGGCGAGGGTGTCGGCGAGCATTTGCAGGAAATTTTATTGCCGGAACAGTGGTTTGTCATCATTAAGCCTGAGTGTCACGTTAATACCAAGGAAATTTTTTCGGCAAAAGAGTTGACAAGAGATAGTGAAATTATCAAAATAAGGGACTTTCTTGCGGGGGATGATCGCAATGACTGCACTGATGTGGTTTGTGATCTATATGAGCAAGTTAAGAAGGCTATTGGGGCGCTGTCGTTATATGGAAGAGCGAGGTTAACAGGGACGGGGGCATGTGTATTTTCGCAGTTTTCCCGTAGAGAAGACGCGGAGCGAGCCTATAGCGCTTTGCAAGGAGCTTGGTCGGTCTTTTTGGCAAAAGGCTTGAATCGGTCTTTGCTGTATGGAAAGTTGGGACAAGGATGATCTAATCAGTTTTATTGGGCTGTCGCCAAGCGGTAAGGCACGGGGTTTTGATCCCCGCATACCTAGGTTCGAATCCTAGCAGCCCAGCCATATCTCCACTTAGTAAAAATCCTCGGGAGTCCTTGAATGCGTGATGCTTCAATAATGGTATTTTCGGGTAATGCTAATAGAGCGTTGTCCGAAGGTATTGTAAGGAAGCTTAATATGCGCCTCGGCATGGCGTCGGTTGGTCGCTTCAGTGATGGTGAGATTTTTATCGAGATTGAAGAGAATGTTAGAGGACGGGACGTGTTTGTCGTTCAGCCTACTTGTTCTCCGACAAATGAAAATCTTATGGAGTTATTGGTGATGATCGATGCGCTGAGAAGGGCGTCGGCGGCAAGAATAACGGCGGTAATCCCGTATTACGGGTATGCGCGTCAAGATAGGCGGTCGCGATCGGCGAGGGTGCCGATAACTGCCCGGCTAGTAGCTGATATGATAGGTCATGCAGGGGCGGATAGGGCTCTGACGGTCGATTTGCATGCGGATCAGATTCAGGGTTTTTTCGGGATTCCGGTAGATAACGTCTATGCCTCGCCTATATTGCTGGGTGACGTTTGGCGGCAAGAGTATAAGAATTTGATTGTGGTTTCGCCGGATGTTGGCGGGGTTGTGCGGGCAAGGGCGCTTGCAAAACGGCTGGGGGATGCGGATCTGGCCATCATCGATAAGCGTAGGCCGAGGGCGAATGTGTCTGAGGTTATGCATATTATCGGTGACGTTGAAGGCAGGACTTGTGTCATGGTTGACGACTTGGTGGATACTGCCGGAACGCTCTGTCATGCTGCTTCAGCCTTGAAAAAACACGGTGCGCTAAAGGTCGTTGCCTATTGTACCCATCCGGTATTATCGGGAGCGGCGGCGGATAATGTGAGGAATTCGGTTTTGGATGAATTAGTCGTAACGGATACGATTCCTCTTACCGATGAATTGAAAACGATAGGTAAAATTAGACAGTTGAGTGTCGCTGAAATGCTGGCTGAAACGATTCGGCGGATTGCTGTCGGCGAGTCCGTTAGCTCGCTTTATGTAGATTAGTTTGTAACGAAAAGACTTGCTTGTATAAACAGGCGTTTGGAGAAAGAAATGGCTAACGTGTTTGAATTTGTTGCTGAGGCTCGAAGTGCATCTGGTAGTAGCGCGGCAAAGGCAATTCGCCGTCAAGGTAAGGTTCCGGCGGTTATGTATGGTGGCAATGCCGAGCCGGAAATGCTGGTATTGGATCATAACGAGGTCTTAAAGCATCTGGTTCATGAGGCTGTGTATTCGCATGTGCTGGATGTTAAGGTCGATGGAAAAACCGAGAAAGCTGTTTTAAAGCATATTCAACGTCATCCGGCTAAATCGCAAATCTTGCATATCGATTTTTTGCGTGTTGATGAGAGTCATAAGTTGAAGGTGCATGTACCTTTGCATTTTGTAAACGAAGCGACTGCGATCGGTGTTAAAAAAGGTGGCGTCATTAATCACGCTATGACCGACGTAGAGGTTTTATGTATGCCTTCTGTCTTGCCCGGGTATATCGAAGTGGATATGGCTAATGTGGATTTAGGGGAAATATTGCATCTTTCCGATTTGGTTTTGCCGGCGGGTGTGGAAATTCCGGAGTTGCAACAAGGAGCGGAGCACGATCATCCGGTCGTACAGGTCGCAAAATCTAAAGGCGGCGAAGTCGCTTCCGAAGATGCGGAAGGTTGACTGTCGGTTGGATGATAAAATTGATGGTTGGCCTCGGGAATCCGGGGCGGCAGTATGAAAAAACCCGGCACAACGCCGGGTTTCTTTTTTTGGATTATTTGGCCGAGGCGCATCGGGTCAAATGGTCTTCAAGCGGTCAATTTCACGGCGAAATAAGCAATATCTCCCTGGGTGATGCGAAGCTTGTTTTGCTAAAGCCTACGACTTACATGAATAGAAGTGGTTTGTCGGTCGGTAATGTCATGCGTTATTACAAATATAAGCCTGATCAACTTTTAGTGGTTCATGATGAATTGGACCTTGCCGAGGGCGTGGTTAAGATGAAGCGCGGTGGTGGGCATGCCGGGCACAATGGATTGCGGGATATCATTGCTCACTTGGGGTCGAATGATTTTTATCGATTGCGAGTTGGTATTGGAAGGCCTCGTGCGGGCGGAAATGTGGCCGACTACGTTTTGTCCGAGCCGGCGAGCCATGCTATGCGGCTATTTGAAGAGACGTTCGGCGTATTGGAGCAAAATCTAGAGGTGTTGCTTGCTGGCGACGTATCGGTTGCAAATAATAAGATTGCAGTATGAGGGACTTTAAACTTCATAAAAAAACTTGACCGATGCTGATTTTACGAGGATAATGCTCTGATTATGTGACGGAGGGGTTCCCGAGCGGCCAAAGGGATCAGACTGTAAATCTGACGGTTCCACCTTCGGAGGTTCGAATCCTCCCCCCTCCACCATTCGATTTGAGTTGGATCTGCGGGTGTAGTTCAATGGTAGAACTCCAGCCTTCCAAGCTGATCACGTGGGTTCGATTCCCATCACCCGCTCCATTTTTGGATTACGGTAATAAGGCTCATATAGCTCAGTAGGTAGAGCACTTCCTTGGTAAGGAAGAGGTCACCGGTTCAAATCCGGTTATGAGCTCCAGTTTTGACTATTTGTTCTTCTTAGGGTGTTTTCGTAATGGCTAAAGAAAAATTTGAAAGAAAAAAACCGCACGTAAACGTCGGCACAATCGGTCACGTTGACCATGGAAAAAC
>NZ_JBSYXO010000067.1:0-7819 GCF_054172045.1 Methylomonas sp. MgM2
ACCGCCCGGCGCTACGGCTTCCAGGGACTACTCAACCTTCACTCGCTGGCGCTTCGTTTCCAAGGTTTCGCAGCGTATGACAAAATCGTCAAGAACATATATATGCATGAATGGGATCACGAGCTCGTATTCCAAGCAATCATGTCAGAGTACGTTCCATCAAACGCATCTGGATATTTGATAGCAAAAACATTCAGAATCCCTCGATCAAGAGCTGATGCTTTTAAAGTCACTCAAGGTGTATGCTCTACCACTGGCAAGAAGATTAATTTCCAGACTGTAATGACATGGTCAGTAATGACTAATAATATGGTGCTTCCAATCGGATATAGACTTCTCGATCCGAAATTGTCAGCACCGGATTTATTCGATCAAAGTGAGGTATGTAATTTAAAAAGCCGTATTGATGAAAGACGGATCACCGTTTATACAGATTCCGACCTAGGGATAAATAAATCGTTCTTAGATTATTTAGAAAGTAAAAATGTTGGCCTAAGTTATATTGTTGAGCTGACTGGAGACTTCAAAGTGGTCTTGTCTGGTCCTATTACAGCAGGTGTGAATAATTTAAAGCCAAAACCAACCGCAGTGTCAGAATTAGCAAAAGTTTTGCTGCTAGATGATGCAAAATTTATAGACACTAGTCGGAAGTCATTTCAAGAGAAAGCGTGGCAGGTTGGTGATGATCGTCAAAGCTCATATTTTGCTTTGAAAAAGGTAAGAATTTTGACTGAAAGATATCAGCACAATAAAGTTACCCTAAGCAATGAAAAGTATTTGCTAATCGAGTGGCCTTTGAAAGAAGATACGCCAACAGGGTATTGGCTAACGAACATTACAATAAACTCAAGAGGCACATCATCAACGACACTAGGCTCTTTAGTTGATCGCATTAAGAAGTGCACCAAAAATGAAAATGTTTTTGATAGATTAAAAACTGATTATTTTTTATACGGTTACCATGCTAAAGAATATAGCACTTTTTATCATCATGCCGCGTTGTGTATTATCGCTTACGTATTAGCTATTAATTGAATATTCTGTTTTCCGTCAAGATAGAAGGCTAATATCGCTAACATAAAACCTGCATAAACTTTGATTTACTGTTGGTTTAGATGTTAATTTATTTGAATTTTTTAAATGACTATACAGTATGTTATCTTTGTTTTTGTCATTAATGATATGCTTATTGTAATCCTCTTGATTCATGGATGTATTTCTATTTTTAACCAAAACATATTTCATTTCTTCTTTGCAGAGAGCGATGCTAAAGCCACACTGCGCTAATATTTTTTTATAGTTTCTATATCCGTCTTTATTTTTTTTCGATGTTGATAAGGCAAGATAGTCTGTCGATTGTCTAATATACTCACCTTGAATCTTGTGTATTTTTCCAGGAGATAATGAAAAAAAATCTGATGCTGACTTGATTGGTTTTGATCTATCTCTGTTATTAATCAGAAAATAAATCACCTTGGCCTCAATAGTATGCCAATTAGGTGGTGACAAATTTTTGACATTATTTTCCCCATAAAAACTGAATAGAAAAGCGGATTTTTTTGTCATGGACATCAGACAAGCAGACTAAACGCAATCAACCAACCTTCGGTCAGACATCGACCAAGAAATCTAGCTCTGAGATCATTTGAATTGCATGATTCCATTTTTTTATTATCAGGTTATTCTGTGTTCTCGATGATGAGTACATTTCGAGCAACCGACACCAACGTTTAGCTGACTTAATATCGCGCGCAACCTGCAACACCAGGCGATGTTGGTAGGAAGCGATGATCTCAGGAGATATAACTGCTTCTGAATTGGTAGTCGCAGGCTTGAGCAATATTCTTATCGTATTAACGCAGTAGCTATAATCTTCACCCGATGCGATAAGCAGGAATAAATCATGCTTTTTGTGAGCTTCATTTGAGTTCTCAATTTTTTCAAGTTTGTTGACATAGCTTTCGGTGATTGAAAAAAATTGAGCTAGATGGATCAACATAGCATTAAGCATAAAATCCAATTTCTGGCGCAGCACCCTATCGTCATCATCTGTACTGTTAGAACTAAAGTCATTTGATTGCATAGACTGACTAAAACTTTTGTTAGTGTTAGATTTGTCAGAGCGAATTGAAGCATCAAGGCTTTTAGCTTTATTTATCTGAGCACTCATAATGATGTGCTCACTGGTTCAAAATCCAAATTAGTAAATCTGATTAATTCGATACGCCAACGCTTGAACAAGAAATTGCTTGTCTCCGCCATCGGCATTTGATCAATTACATTAGCTATACGTCTTCTGTCTAAAATTACTTGCGCGACAAGTTCATGTCGGAGTCGTATGTAAAATGCCAGTGGTACTTGATACGAACATTCATCACTATGTAATAAATCGTGATATTGCGAAATTACAGTCGAGTATTGGTCAATTGACTGGAGAAGATCGATAAAGACATTTTTGCTCTTTGCCGATGATGATTTGCCATTCGGTAAGAAACCCTTACGATAATATTCGGTTGTTTCGACTAAAATTCCTGTAAGTTCATTCATGTTTTCAATAAGGGCTTTGGACTTATCCCAGACTGTACGCATAGTGTCGACGAGAATTTCCGCGCGTTGATAATCGCTTAGTTGTGTTGCCTCGTGATTTAGGGCCATACAAACCCCATTTTGCATTCTTGAAATTCTTGAGCCTGGCACCCTGACAAATGGTCTATCTGTAGTTCATGCAATTGATCAGATGAAGGTTTCTGGGCTGAAGCCGCAGCAATACCGCGTGCCAAAATCAGACCAGCCTCGCGTGGCGTTTTATTTGCCAGATAGTCAATGACCGGCTTACTTAGATCGGGTCTAAAGACTTGTTGAACGCCTTCTTCTTCCAGTTTCCGTCGGTACATATTCAAGACGATGTGCCGCATTTGCTGAGGGGTTGGTGGAGAAAGCTCTATGATACGAAATCGAGATAAGATGACTCTCGAAATAGCATGGATATTGTTAGCTGTTGCAATAAAAGTCACGTAGGAAGCATTTATCGGCAAATTTTGGGCAAATGCGTCATGGTACTGGCGCATCTGTGGCCGTTCTAGCAATGTGTGCAGCGCTAAATAGGGGTCCAAATTTTGGTTTACGAGTCCTTTGCATGCTTCATCAATGTGAATAACGGGATTAGCGCAGGTACCGTACAACAGCTTTTTAAGCACCAAGCCTATATGCGAGCCATTCCAACCAGAATCCTGTCCGCATAGACCCCAACTGCTACTAGCACTACTAAAGTCATAAAAGCCGTAATCGACATTCAGTGCCCTACAAATCGCCTGAACTACACAAGTTTTACCGATTCCGGCTGGCCCAGAAATAAGAACAGGTGGAAAATATATCGCTTTGTTAGTTGAGATACTGCGTAAATGCAAAAAATCCTGGATGTAGCTCAGTAGATCATGAGCATTTGGATAATCTATAAAAAGCTGTTGAAACCGTTCAAATGTCTCGCGAGTTGGTTCGACAAGAGGTTTTGTCGCGTGCTCTGGTGAAAGTGATCCATAAAATTTTCGCTCATCACGTCCTACTGAAGAGCGATCTGCTAATTCCTTGACAAGCGAATAATCGAAGATTGTAAGCGTTGAATTGTTTTCTTGATCTGGCTGGTCATTTGATTGATCCGATCCTGAACTTTCGTCAGCATCCGATCGTGGCAATGAGCCGAAGAGTTTTTTGTAAATTTCCTGGTATTCGATTGAGTCAGAACTTATGTCAGAGTCTAGCGGTTCTGCTTTATTGATGTCTGTTTGAGATTTTTGATCCGGGTTCAGATCGGCAGGATGCGGTTTTGTAGAGCATTCGTTGCAAGGTTGATTGTTATTTTTTGTCATAGCTCTCGGTAGTCAGTGGAGCGATGACATTAAGTCTTATTTTTAGTTTTGTCAAACAACAAGTACGGCAATAACTCATAAGAGATAGCTAATATTTACTACAAATTAGGCGCCGTCTGTGTCTGAAACTGGTTATTGCTTTTAATTACATGTAAGCACTCGTTTTGATGCCGCTAAACCCGCAAAACGACTTCTACTATTTCCATTACATGCAGAGCATATAGCCTAAACAACAAATATAATTATATTTCGATTGACAGGGTATTCAGAAATAATGTGCTAAACTTAAAGTAACTGGTTTTTCAATATAAAATAATTAATTATATGGATAGTACGCTTGAGTTTCTGACGAAACAAATAAGTATTTTGCAGAACGACGCTGATCCTAATGATGCAGAATTTGTTTGTTACAAGTTAGGTCAAAATGACCAAAACACAAAATCTTATGCAGTTAATCAATTGGTGCAAGCTAATGCCATTTTAGTTAGCCATCGTACCGGAATCTATGGATATGGTTACGGCATAGCGTATATTGATGATGATACCCCATGTCTTATGCATGACATTGCATTCGAAGAGTTTATTGATGTGTTGGGCAACAAGGAGCTATCGTCTGAACATTTGGCAGTGATAATAAAAAACTGCACTACTGATCAGCAAATCAAGATTTTAAGCCATCTTGAAAACAAAAAACTACATGACATTATTAATCAATTGGTATTCTAGCTGACTATGGATTTAATAGAAATTGTCAGAGATCAAGAGCAACGGGGTATCGATGCCCTTTTTTGTGGGGAAATCGAAGGTGTTCAGTGGATTTTGGGTGGGAATTATCTAAGAATCGAATATAGAGCTAGCGGTGGAAAAGTCTTGGATAGCCACCCTCATGTTAATACGCTTATTAAAAGACTAGCTCAATCCAATTTATGCCTTAAACGTCAACAAGACATATTGCATGGATGTGAGCATTATGCAGTCTTGAAATATTTAGAGTGCATTCTACAAAATGCTCAGATAAGTCAAATAATTACAGATAGCGTTGTCAACGAAGAACATTTGGGATTTTGAAAAACATTAACTGATGATCTTCGCTTGCTCAAGAATCAATGCTTTCCGAAGAAGAGACATTCTCAGTAGCGACACAGATCACGTTCATATGTGCGGCGAATAAGGTTTTGCATCCAAAATTGCATCAGATAGTTCTCTCAGTGTGTAAACACTTCTTGATTTGTACCGACCTGGTTCCATTTCTGAATCTGGTTCGTGAGGTTTCTTACCGCGATAATAAATTGACCATCCGTTATTGAATGCATTTCGTTGAATATAAAAATCTTCAATCCATCGGCAATCGAACTGCAAGTCACTAAACGTATACACTTCTGATGTAGCTCCTATGGTTCTATAGTTATTAATCTCCTGCACGACAACGCGAATTGATGTTGTATGGATATGCTGTTCGGTTCCATCAGCTTCAGTTTTTATAAAATGAAAAAAAGGCTCAATTTTACGACAATCGAATCTCCATTCTTGAGCCTCAATGATTAAGTCTAATATTGTTGGAAAACTTTTTCTAACGGTATCATTATGCTCAATTACATGATTGAGCTTATCGATAAATTTTGACAGAAGCTGTAAGCATTCTGGGTGAGTAATTCCAAATCTAATCAAAAACTCATTAAGCAGCTTATTTCTGCTATTGCCTTCACACACCTTAGTTGTTGGTATCTCGTCTCTTACGATCCGATTGGTAAACGGATCAATATAATCAACATGTTCAAATCTTTTGTCATTAATAATGAACTTAATATCTATTAGATAATATTTTGACTTATCCTGCTTTTGACTGTGAGCTAGGCTTTTAATTGTAATTCTGTAATCGTCCATTTTTATCTCTATCGTCCGTAATTGCATTATTAATATAATACCATCAGGCTATTAAAATAGTTAATCAATTGTATTATTTTATGCTAACCCAGATTACAAGGAAAGTTGGAAAATATTTTAGACTGAGTTTAATCGCTAAGACCTGCTTAACATTTGCATAGCAATTGTTAAGCAGATATTAAGCATCTGTCATGCATTTGACGTTAATATTATTCTCGTTTACGATCGGAATAATATGGGAGTATGCGTAGAGCGTTAGCTGCATACTCGTCTTCTTTGGTGAATGCAATGAACCAACAGGCGAATAACATGAGCACTCTATGCGAATGCGGAGCTGAGCGATGGATTAATGTTTGTCACTAATCGAATATATGTAATACTTATAATAAGTAAAACAATGGACGAAGGTTTATGGATAAAAATAAGCATGACCTAAAGGAGCGATATAGTATTATTGCAAAAGCACGCGAGTATCATAAATATAATATTTCACGAAACGTTTCAGAGAAAACCAGGCAAACTTATAACAAAATTGCAGAAAGACTAATATTCACTGATAAATGCTTACCTATTGATTGTGATGTATGTAAATCAAGCTATTACGTTTATAAAGCCGCATTTGTATCTTTCTTACTGGACAAAATTAGCGAAACAATCCCAGGCCTTGATAAGCTAAAAAAACTGAATAGTGATATATGGGAAGAAGAGACAAAAAAACTGGCTCAGTATCTTGATCTCATCAATGCAATTGGAATTGATGTTAACAAATCAAATCTGAATAAATCGATTTCTGGCGAGTATAAATCGCTTTGGTGTAAAAAAGAGCAAAAAACAAAGATCGCTCCTAAAAACTCGAAAGCAAAGCGTTTAAAAACATTGCCTAAAAATTGGGCTGCAAAAATCTTTCAAGCGGCTATTGATAGCAATACCCCCTTTTGCGATGTCATCGCAGTGATGTCGATCACTGGCTGCCGCCCGCAAGAAGCGGGTTATGGGATATCTCTCTCACTATGTGATGATGGCTCAATCGAATTTTCAATCAACGGGGCAAAAACGAACGGTGGGGTTTATGGCCAGGAGTGGCGGAGTTTTTCAGTGTTTACTGAGTCTGCCGAGTTCGAACACTTGGTCAATCGGCTAAAAATCAGTAATGGACAAATGGTTGTCAAAGCAAATCCTGGTGCAATTTGCGACAAGGTCACTTATTTAAGTAAGAAATGTATGCCGCAGTTGAAAAGTCCTGTAACAGCGTATTGTTACCGTCATAGATTTTCAGGGATTTTGCATGGGTTAGGGCTCGATCCTGAATTAATTTCTATGTCTTTAGGGCACTGCACAGATGCCTCGAAGGTTTATTATTCTTCATCATCCAGAACAGGTGATTCTAGATTTAAGATATCTAATATCAATTCTGAAAAAAAGGTAAAATTGAAAAATAACTTTAAAAAGCCATGGCATTCCTACTGGAAATCAGGAGCTAATACAATGAGATGATTTTTTATTTAGTATTACAGACCACCTGATAATTTATAACGATTTCATTATATGCTAAGCATCCAGGATTGCGAGCAGAAAAGCTATCAAGATATTTTCTATGCCCTACTTCATTTTCATCGCTAACAAGCCAGGCATAACCTGACAGTTCCATTGCTTCAGTATAAGCTGTGGGATCATATTCAAAGCAATCAACAACTACAAATTTATTGTCGCCATTTAGCTCGACATACTTAATTATTTCCTTACCCGATTCGATATTCCTTGAAATCTCAAATAACCTGTCGTATTCACTATTAAAAAAATCATCTCCTGACTTTATGCGAATCCAGTTATCGCCTTTTGTTATATTATACGAACTCATATATTCACCTTATGCACATGCTTGTTATATTATAAGCAAAAAATCTCATAATGATAATATTGTCACAGCTAAAATATAATACCTAGCTATTATTTAGTGCTTAATAAAAATATAAGCTAATTAATATTGGCATTCGCTGCGAAACCTTGGAAACGAAGCGCCAGCGAGTGAAGGTTGAGTAGTCCCTGGAAGCCGTAGCGCCGGGCGGTTT
>NZ_JBSYXO010000068.1:0-7700 GCF_054172045.1 Methylomonas sp. MgM2
GCTTTATAAGTTAATCTAGCGGCTGGCTCAGCGAATCAATGCGGATTGCGGGGGCGATAAAATCAACAGCCTGCTAAAACTCCCATTCGATACTACACGCTGACATTGCATTAATGAATCATACCCTCGGCTCTCAGTATCCCGACAATGCCTACCATGATCCAGAATACATTAAGCAATGTATAGGCATAATCGCGTTTTAAAATGGAGCACCATGAAAGTAATATGGCGTCAGTGGTGTTAAAAAACCAAATAAAAGCAAACGGACTTTCCGGACCAAGCCAACTGACTAAACTAAAGCTAAAAATTCGCATCAATACACCGACCATTTCAAAGCTGCGAATATAGCGATAAATAAATGAATTGATTTTGCCCATGCTTTCCAAAGTCCCGGGTAATAATTACCGAATCAGCGCATCAAGCGTAAGGAATTGAAATACCAAAATTTAGCGTACATCATTTTTTCAATGGCTTAGATCAATTATTTCTCTAGGGATTGGGCGCCGATTTGGGTTGTCGTTGCAGTTGAGATACTCAAATGAGGGTTATCACAAGAAATGCGGCATACAAACCTCCATTCATCATAAGTGCCCAAATCGGCAATCCTTGTCCGTGGGGGCGCGAGTGAAATCGCATCCACCCTGCGGCCATTAGTGTGATTAAAACACCGCTAAGTACCTCGATACGCGGCTGCCAAGGCGTCAACATAATGCCAATCGCTGGAAGCAATGTGCCTTGAAATACCATGGCGCCGGTGATATTGCCGCAGGCCAAGGTGTCCTTGCCGCGGCGAATCCATAGAATGCTGTTGACTTTCTCGGGCAGTTCGGTCGCTATCGGGATTATCAGAAGCGATAACAGTAGCGAGGATATTCCGAGCGCATTTGCCGCGCCCTCCACTCCGGAGATGAAGCCCTTAGCCCCGTAAACCAGCAACCCAAGCCCGATAGCCAGTTGCAGCAAGATGGTTAGCATGCCGGTTGGCAGGCCCAGTCTGGCTATATACATTTTATTATCCGCCTCGGTAGCGTGGCCGTCCTTGACCAAGTGAGCGGAAGCGCGCAGGGTCAAAAGAATATAGAAAAAATAAGTAAGAACAAGCGCAATGCTCAATGCCCCGCGCAGATAGCGCGCCTCCTGAGGAATATACATGGCGGCAGCGGCCAGTACAAAAGCAAACAGGAAAAAGTCGATATCCCGAATGAATCCCGTCCTTTCCGGACGGATATGGCCCGAGGCTCTCCTCCTACGTAAGACCGCAAACGCCATCAGACAGGTCGATAAAGTCGACAGCATTAACGGAGCGCCGAGAATGGCTCCAACCCCGACTTCCTCGTTGACTTGAATATTTGACGTTCCCGCAAACAAAGCCAATAAAGGAATCATCGTTTCGGGCAGGGCGGTACCAACGGCGGCAAACAATGAACCGGTAACGCCCTCCGAAATGCTTAGCTTTTCGCCCAAATGCTCCAAGGCGTTGGTAAAAAATTCAGATGCCACCAAAATCACGATGATCATCAGGATTAAGGTCGTTAAATATGCTGTCATGGACCGATACAATACGAAGGAAAAATTGATGAGCGACTAAGCTTACTTCGCTGTTTCATGCTTAGTTTCAGGCTTGCGATTCAGCTTGACCCATTCAATGCGCGGACCATCCATTTTGAAAATGGTAACCTCGAATTCATTGAAGGAAACGGTTTCGTTTTCTTCCGGGATGTCGCATAGCTTGGCTAAAATCAATCCGCCAACGGAATCGACGCTTTCGAGGTCCAGTTCTTCATTTTCTATATCGATATCCAAAAGCCGTTCCAACGAAAAAATGGGCAAGCTGCCTTTGCAAAGCCATGAACCGTCATTCTGCAATTGCCAGCCTGTATCGCTCGAACGAAATTCGTCTTGCATTTCGCCGACCAATGCGGATAACAAATTATCCATGGTGATAAAACCGCGCGGTTTTTGTCCCTTCTGACCCACCAAAGCAAAATGCGGAGCGCCTTGGCTAAATAGCCGGAAGAGTTCCACTGCCGGTTGATGGGATGGAACGTATTGAATCGGGCGCAAATACTGCTCGAAATCAATGTCGGTTTCAGCTGCCTGACACGCCACAAACAAGTCCTTTAAATGAATAACGCCAAGAACATCAGCGCCGTTGTTATCGAAATAAGGGTATCGACTGAAACGGCTAGCGAGCATAACAGCCAAATTCTCCTGCGCTGTTTTATTGCGATGGAGAGCAGTGATTTCATGAAGTGGCCGCATCAATTCGGAAACCTGTAATTTGCTGAAATCAAGCGCTTTGGCTAAAACGCTCCACTCTTGATTACTAAAGGTTTCGCTTGGGCGGCCGGATCGCAGTATTAACTGAATTTCTTCCGTTGAATAATGGCTTTCGTGACCATGATGTGCCGTCAATCCGGCTATACGCAAAACCAGATTGGCACTGCCGTTCAACAACCAAATGGCCGGATACATCAGCCGGTACAATAAATAAAGCGGCGCGGCACCCCACAGACCAATGGCTTCAGGGTTGCGAATAGCCATCGACTTAGGCGCCTGTTCCCCGACCACGATATGTAAAAAAGAAATCGTACAAAATGCAAAGGTGAAGGAAATGGTGTGAATCAATTCAGGCGATGTAATACTGAATTTTAAAAAGACCGGTTCCAGTAATCCGGCAAACGCCGGTTCGCCTACCCAGCCCAATCCTAACGACGCCAACGTAATACCCAGTTGGCAAGCGGAAAGATAGGCGTCCAGATCGCCATGTACTTTTGCGAGAACGCGTCCACGCCAACCGGCAGACTGTTGGATGGACTTGATACGGGTTTGTCTTAATTTGACCAAACTAAACTCTAAGGCGACAAAATAACCGTTTATAAAGACTAAAAATATTGCGCCCAAAATGAGCAAAAGATTATTCATGCAGGGGAAATTGATTACAAGTGGAGTGACCGCGCGTGAGCTGATTTGTCTGCAAAAGCTTAGTCTGGTGACACGTTAGAGGCGGATTTAAGTCGTTTAATATAAGCCATGGAACAGTCAACTCGACTGTAAAAAAAATATAAAATTTTTCATGGCCCGCGTTAAAACGCTGCCAAAAGTATCGGATTCGTAAAATTCTTTAGTGATGAGCGACACGAAAAACCGGTCGGGCTATTTAAGCCGTGGCAAGTGAGATCAATACGAAGAAATAGTTTTTCTTACCATCACCTTCCAAATTAGCCCGGTATTTGAAAACCGGATGTTCGGCCCGCCGGAAGTTGGCTTTAACGTAAGCTTCGATATCGATGCCCGCTAAATCCGGCGCCTGACATAACCTTCTTGTAAGAAGTGGCCCTTATTCTTCAAACAGACTTTGCAGTTTGTTTACAAAGCCCGGATTACCGTATCAATACTATGTTATTTAACTTCTAAATTTAAGGGATATGACGTCTTTTTTAAGAGCTGCAGATGCCTACGTCATTATATAACCTATTGTTTATATGCATATAATAATGGCATGGTAAATGCGAAATTGAAAATTAAGCTAAAACCAAGCAGTTAGGGTTAGCGAAGCGTAGCGCAACTTTAATGTAGGCACTACAAACAGCATTTCACATAAATCATTTTAGGAATATGAAAATGACTAAAAAAATCTTGGCTCAAGCGGTTACCCTGGCTCTTTCAACTTTGGCATTTTCAAGCACAGCTTCTGCGGGTGTGACCACCATGTATAACGCAACGACTGGCGTCGATGGTTCAGTTGCAGCTGGCACAGTAGATCCATTTACCGGCGGTGTTTATAGCCCTAGTTACTACGGCCAAACCGACGGCTGGGCCAACGGAGCCGGCGAACAAGCTTTAACGAACGCCACAACGCCAGCTCCAACCGGATGGACTAACCCGGTCTCAGGCGTTACCTATGACGCCGGAGCTCGAGTTCCCGTTGGTTATTACGGCACCCAAAATTGGGTCGGAACGGCCAGTCCAACGACAGCGGCATTTGGCTACGCTGGCGCCCATATGAACTGGGGCATAGAAATTACCGGCGGTCAAGGTGGGACCGGCACCATTTCGGCCGCTGATTCCTTCTCTCGCTATGGTATCTATGCCGATATCGATACCGCCAAAGGCGCTTGGGCAGCCACAAATGTAGCCGACCAAGGCGGATGGCGTCACGACCTGGACGTCGGACTTTTCAAGTCAGATACCACCGGTACAGTCACGCTGACTGCGCAAGGCATTCTAAATCCCAATGCCCAGTACGGCTTCACCATATTCCATGGCATGGATAACACTACCGGATACATGCACCACGTTTCGTGGAACATCGGCAACAACACCGTTGGCATCACTGATGCCTCCAACCCGTATATCGGTGGCACTTATTCGGCAGCTAACTATGGCACCAATTCCGGAACCGGATTAGCTAACAGCGATATTGTTGCAGCCAGTGTTGGGGTAATCGATCCCTCCGATCCATTCACCGGCACCACCGACATGAACACCATTACCTTTAATGCGGTAGCGGGAGAGTATTACACGATCTTCCTGGGTGGTTATATGGGTGGAGCCTGGTTCACCACAACCGATGGTTATTCTTTGACTGTCTCTCAAGTTCCCGTTCCCGCCACCGTCTGGCTGTTCGGATCGGCGCTGACTGGCTTGGTCGGCATGCGTCGCCGTAAAACGGCTTAAAGATTGGTTTTGCCTTAGGAATGAGGTAACTTCCACCAACCCGGCCAACCTCAATTCGCCGGGTTTCAAGCGGATCGATAAAATTGAGTGGGTTATTCTCAACATAGGTGTAAGTATTAATGCCCCCATCCAACCCAATCGGGTCTCTCTGCAAATACCTCCCCAACCCCGGATCATAATACCGCCACATATTGTAATGCCAACCGGTTTCTGCGTCATAATATTGGCCGGGCAATTAGGTTTTGGGTAATTGTTGCATTGGTGACGGTGGCTTTGCCGAAGGGATCATAGTCGGCGGCCCAGACTACTTGGCCTTGCTGGTCGGTGACTTTCAGCGGTGCACCCAGGTGATTGTTGTGATAGTAGCGGATCTGGCGGTCGCCGTCTTTGGGTTCGTCGATGCGTGCAAGAGGCTCTCCGTCCAGGTAGGCGTAACGGATACTCCCGATATCGATGGTTTGCAGCATCGTTACGAATCCTTCTTCGCCAATCACGCAGCTGCCGTCATAGGCGAACATTTTCCATTTCTTGTTCGCGATTTTATTGACCCTACGGCCGAAGGTATCGTAGTCGTAAAGGCCGCCTTGCGGGTTCTGCAATAGCCGAGACAATCGTTGATCCGAGGTATAGATCATGCCCAGCAAGCGTAGCCTGGATGGAGCGGAGCGAAATCCGGGATTTGAAACATCATTCCCCGGATTCCATTTCATTACATACAGGCTACGCTTGCTCGTGCAATTGCGACCGGGTGATTTAATCCAATTCGTCGGATCGGAAAATTTCATCGCTTCATTGGTTCTTGACTAATTCGGCACACTTTTCATTCATCGCGCCCCCCGGCGATCCGCCCGCTCCAGCGCCTCTGTCTTTACGTACGCTGTCAGCCCGCGGCCCTGACTAGCGTTGCATCATCGAAGGAACGGGAGCCTGCATGCCTACGATTACGCGGTCGCTAATCGTAGCTATGAGCTCTGTTTATGAGCTTGCGCGATGAGATTAAACAGGCCTTGGACGACGGCTGGATGGTGGCGCAAATTTACCGGCTGTTGCAAGAGGAAGGCAAGGTGCCGTTCAGCTATCAGGCGTTCCGGCTGTATGCGAACCGCTTGATTTTGAATCCGGGGCAGACGCGAAGGCAGGCCAAGGGCGATAAGACGGCCACTCCGCAGGCCGAAAAGCCGGAGCCCACCACGCAGTCGGCGGACAAGGCCAAGGGGTTTGTCAGGAATCCGAACCCCAACAAGGACGATTTGGTTTGACGGGCAAGGCCGTTGGGACGAAGACCGTAGGGCGTTTTCGCGATAGCAAAACGCCGGGTGGTTTCAAAGTTTTGGCGGATTGTCGCTACCGCGCCGAATCCGCCTTACGGCCTTGGCATCAGCAGGATCAATTTACGGTCTGAGCAGCGTCGGATTGCGATGTATTCTGGCATCACGGACTAAACCGTACCAGAGTCCAACATAACCTGATCAATTGAACAACTAACAATGGTCATTGATTCTTTAACGCTGGAAGCGAAACCATCCTTGAATTTCAATGCGCTGTTTCGACCCTAAGCCGCCAATCAAACGGCAGAATAGCGGACGTTCGGGCGATTGATTCCAACAGATTGTCAAAGCTACACTTTCAAACTGGCTGAAATGAACATTTGCAAGACTTTAGGCTTCTTGATTACGCCACGCCTTGAGTACTGCTGCAAAGTCAATTTCAGCAGGGTCAGTGGTCCAATGCTTATAGAAAGAAGCATCATCGCTAGCTGGCTTCGGGTCAGGAATGTCTATTCGTATACGAGTAGGCATCAGAACCGAATCCCCCAACAGGACACACTCACCTCGCCGAAGTGTTGAAAATAGGCTCGCTATTCCACGCACTGAGTCAGGAAGTAGGCTTTTAACGTATGACTGATCCTCTGGATTTGAAATACGCAAACATAAAAAGCTATTGCATTGCGATAGTATGGTCGACGAGACCTCTCGGGGACGTTGACTGATGACTGTAAGGCTCACGCCGTACTTGCGCCCTTCCTTTGCTATCCGCTCAGCAGAATGCCTAGCGGCTTCTGAGGATGTATCGCGTTCGTTAAGATAAATGTGAGCTTCATCGGCGAAAACGGCGATTGGATGCCGTTCCTTGTTGACCCGTCTGTACCAGTAAGCAAAGTCAAATATACAGCGAAGAATCAGAGAAATGACTGATCCGCGTACGTCAAATGGAACAGGGCTGAGATCAATGACAACTATCTTCTTTCTTTGGCCTTGTCGCTCACCCAATAGGCGACGGAAAAGATCTTCCATCGACGCGCTATTCAAATAGGTTTTGGGCTTGAAAATCAAATCGTATCGACGGTCGTTAAGCCGCGAGTCGATTCGCATAAGTAACCGCGTAAATTGGCCAAAGAGTGGTCCTTGTTTATCCCCTTTTGCGCCAGCAACCATCTGAGTATCCAGACTTCTAAACTCCTTGAGTATCGCGTTGAAATCAAAGAAGACCGGGGTGTCAATCGTAATTTTGGTTATCCCAAGCGCCTTGTTTTCGTCGGGCGTTTCTTTGGCTGTCTGAAGAACTTCCTTGAATTTGGCAATTTGATTCGGCGCAGCCGACTCGCTTCGATCTACCATAAGGCCAAGAAGCTCTTCCGAATTCATTAACCAGTAAGGGAGCTCAAGGTCTGTGGCCGAAATGATGTCAGCGTCCTTTGCGAATGCCACGGAATATTCGCCATGAAGATCAAATAGAACAACGGTTGCTTGTTTAAGGTTTGAAATTTTTTGGAGTAGGGACGCTACCGTCCAGGATTTACCACCTCCAGTTTGGCCAAGTATTGCAGCATGTCTTGATAGAAAGGAATCAAGATTAATTTTCGCTAATTGATCCGGCTGCAGAGATAATGTGCCGAGGGCGAAGTCCCCCTCAGCATAATTGGCGAATACGGAACTGACCAATCGCTGCGAAACCTTGGAAACGAAGCGCCAGCGAGTGAAGGTTGAGTAGTCCCAGGAAGCCGTAGCGCCGGGCGGTTT
>NZ_JBSYXO010000069.1:0-7689 GCF_054172045.1 Methylomonas sp. MgM2
TGGGGCATACCGAATGAGGAACGCCGTGAACCCTTCCATGGGAGCTTGACGGCAGCGTCCTTGCTGCCGACATCCTCGCTCGGTACGTCCCCAGTGACTATTGCCATATCGGGAAGTTGTTTTGGACGATATCCTAACTTTGCCAGTCGGCCAACCTAGTGCGGTGAGGTTAGCCTTCGCTGACCTCAGTAAAGATTCGGAAGCTGATTTAAAAGGTTATCCCAGTAGTATGTGTGACAGAACCAAAATCGCACAGCAATGTAAGCAAGGGTAGTCAGAAATCCCTAGCCGTAAGTCGAATTCGGCGCGTTTGGCTCCATCCGCAAGAGGCGAAAGGTTGATCAAGGTATTTATAAAGGAAAATTGATTAGACTTTGTTGCTGAATGCGAAGAACATGTTAAAGAGCGGGAAAAAAATAGATACAGAGGTAGTCTGAGTTAAATTTTATAAGGGGAACTGCTATGGCACATATACACGGGGCGAAAACCGCAAAAGCCGCAACTGAAGCGATGGGCAGCGGCGCGATGAAAATGATGAACGGGGCGATGAGCGATATGGGCAAAATGACCGAAGCGACACACTCGGTTATGAAATCCGCCGCAGCCGGTGCCGCCGCTTCTGCCGGCAAGACCACTATAAAGAAAGTATTAACCCACCCGGCCACTTTGATTGGTTTCGGTATCGTTTTGGGGTATTTGGCATACAAATTCCGTCACGACATCGTTTCGGAGGAGCCTTCGTCGGAGTCATAGTGTGCAAGCAAATGTTTTCCGTTGCGTAACGCCTAGCCCGTACAGTAAACGAGAGCCGGCTTTCACCGGCTCTCGTTAAGGTTGACGCCGCAAAATCCGGTTAAGCCTGTAAGGCCTTCAACAAGGCTTGCAGCTTGTCGTTCGCATCGCCGAACAGCATGCGGGTATTTTCCAAAACGAACAGCGGATTGCCGACGCCGGCGTAGCCCGAGGCCATGCTGCGTTTCATGACGATAGTCGTTCCGCCTTTCCAGCATTCCAACACCGGCATGCCGGCGATGGGGCTGTTCGGGTCGTTCAATGCCGACGGGTTGACGATGTCGTTAGCCCCGATCACGATGGTGACGTCGACCTCGGGGAAATCTTCGTTGATTTCGTCCATTTCCAACACGATGTCGTAAGGGACCTTGGCTTCGGCCAGCAATACGTTCATATGGCCGGGCATGCGGCCGGCGACGGGATGGATCGCAAAGCGCACTTTCTTGCCCTGGGCGGTCAAGAGTTTCGTGATCTCATTGACCGTGTACTGCGCTTGCGCAACGGCCATGCCGTAGCCGGGGATGATGACGATGTTTTTCGAATCGCGCAGCAACAGTGCGGTTTCTTCGGCTTCTATCGGCTGCACTTCGCCTTCGACTTCGGCCGCGGCACCGCCGCTCGAGGTGCCGAAACCGCCGGCGATGACGCTGAGGAAATGCCGATTCATGGCGCGGCACATGATGTAGCTCAAGATGGCGCCGCTGGAACCGACCAGCGCCCCGGTCACGATCAGCAAGTCATTGCTGAGCATGAAGCCGGTAGCCGCCGCGGCCCATCCCGAATAGCTGTTCAGCATGGATACGACCACCGGCATGTCGGCGCCGCCGATCGCCATCACCATGTGCACGCCGAACGCGAACGCGATTGCCGTCATCAGCAGCAATGCCAATACAGGCCCGTTGAATACGGCGTTTTCGAACATATGGCTGCCGAAGACCGGCGTGCCGGTCTCGTTACTGGCCAAGAATTGCTGGCCGAGCATGATGGTGACGATGAACATCAGCAAATTCAGCCAGTGCCGGGCCGGCAGAAGTACCGGCTTGCCGTCGATCTTGCCGCACAGTTTTCCGAATGCGATGACCGAGCCGGAAAAAGTCACGGCGCCAATGAAGATGCCGATATAGATTTCCAGTTCGTGTATGGTTTCCTCGACGCCGGTCAATACGATGCTGTGATCCATGAAGCTGGCGTAACCGACCAGTACCGCCGCCATGCCGACCAGGCTGTGCATCAGCGCGACCAGTTCCGGCATTTGCGTCATTTCCACCCGAAACGCCGCGAATCCGCCGATCGCGCTGCCGATCAGCAAGGCGACGGCCAGTATCCAATACGCGGTGACGTGGCCGCCCAGCACGGTTGCAACGATCGCGATCGCCATGCCGAGCATGCCGTAATAATTGCCGCGGCGCGATGTTTCTTGGCGGCTGAGGCCGCTCAAGCTCAGGATGAACAGGATCGACGCCGCAATGTACGCCATAGTGACTAAGCCTTGTGACATGAGATGCTCCTTATTTTCTAAACATGGCCAGCATGCGGCGGGTTACCAGGAAACCGCCGACGATGTTGATCGAAGCGATCAGGATGGCGATCCCGGACAGAACGGTGATGACCAAATTATCCGGTGTCGACACCTGCAACAAGGCGCCTATGACGATGATGCCGCTGATGGCGTTGGTGACGCTCATCAGTGGTGTGTGCAGCGAGGCGGTGACGTTCCAAATGACTTGATAGCCGACGAAGCAGGCCAGCACGAACACGGTAAAGTGTTCCAGGAACGCGTGCGGTGCCGCCGAACCGATGCCGAACAAGACGGTGCCGGCTATCGCCAGGGTCAGCACCTGGGTCCAAACCGATTGCTTTTTCTCCGGTTTCGGTTCGGCGGCCGGCGCTTCGGTCAGCGGCTTGTGCGAACCCGTCAGTTTTGGCGGCGGCGGCGGCCAGGTGATGGCGCCTTCCTTGATCACCGTGGCGCCGCGGATCACTTCATCATCCATGTCGACGTTCAGTGTGCCGTTTTTTTCCGGGCATAAGTCGCTCAACAGATGGCGCAAATTGGTGGCGTAGAGCTGACTGGATTGGGCCGCCATGCGGCTGGGCAAATTGGTGTATCCGATGATGGTCACGTCGTGTTTGACGACAACCTGGTCTTTTTCGGTCAACGCGCAGTTGCCGCCCTGTTCCGCGGCCAGATCGACGATCACGCTGCCGGGTTTCATCGATTTCACCATGCCGGCGGTGATCAATTCCGGCGCCGGTTTGCCGGGAATCAATGCGGTCGTGATGATAATATCCACTTCCATGGCCTGGCGGGCGAACAAGGCCATTTCGGCTTCGATGAATTCCTTGGACATGGTTTTTGCATAGCCGCCTTCGCCGGTGCCGTCTTCCGCGAAATCCAGCATCAGAAATTCCGCATCCATACTTTCGATTTGTTCCTTGACTTCCGGCCGGGTATCGAAGGCGCGGACGATAGCGCCCATGCTTTTCGCTGCGCCGATTGCGGCGAGACCCGCAACGCCGGCTCCAATAACCAACACTTTGGCGGGCGGAACCTTACCGGCAGCGGTGATTTGGCCGGTAAAGAAGCGGCCGAAATGCTGTGCGGCTTCGACCACGGCGCGGTAGCCGGCGATATTGGCCATGGAACTCAAGGCGTCCATTTTTTGTGCGCGCGACATGCGGGGTACGCAGTCCACTGCCAATACCGTAGCGTTTTTGGCGGCAAGATTTTTCATCAATTCTTCGTTCTGGGCCGGCCAGATGAAGCTGATCAAATGTTGGCCTTCCTTCATCATCGCCAATTCATCGACGGACAGCTCAGGATGTTGTTCAGGCCCTCTGACTTTCATGACGATATCGGATTGTTGCCAGACGGATTTGGCGTCCGGCAGCACTTTGACTCCGAACTCCCGATAGTAATCATCGCTGAAATTAGCGGCTAGTCCGGCCCCGCTTTCAATGCAAACTTCGAAACCGAGTTTGATGATTTTTTCGGCCGCCTCCGGTGTGGTGGCGACGCGTTTTTCGCCTTCGTGGACCTCTTTGGGAACGCCAATTCTCATAATAGCTCCTTGTGTTTTAAGGAATTGATGGAATAATCAAACGTTAAACGATGTCGGAAATCGGGTCTGAGGATAGGGGATAGTTCATGTTTTATCAATCGCTTTAAAACGCAGCCAAAAAATTTTAGGCTAGAATCAAAGGACCCTATACCAGGGATTACCCTTACAATTTTTCTGTTAATGAAGATATTAGTTGCCGATGATAGTCGCCTGATAAGGCAAATCGTTACAGAATGCCTAAAAGATTTTGAGCACGATGTGGTTTACGCGGAAAACGGTTTTGAATGTTTGCAGTATGTTACCGATCATAACCTCGACTTGATTTTGATGGACGTGGAGATGCCCAATTTGAACGGCATCGATGCGACCAGGGCGATTCGTGAATTGAAAGGGGACGATTGGTTTCCAATTATCTTTCTGACGACTAAAGACGACGACACCGCCTACGCTGACGGCATTATGGCCGGCGGCGACGCATATTTACTGAAGCCGATTAATCCATTGCGACTTCAGCATACCATCGTTGCAATGGAGCGTATTTACTTGATGCGGCTTAAACTAAAGCTTGCGCAGCAAAAAATGCAAAAGCTCAATCAGGAGTTGGAGCATCTTTCACTGTACGACCAATTGACCGGGTTGGCGAATCGCCGCCACTTCGATAATACCTTGACTCAACAATTTGCCATGGCCGGAAGGAACAAATCGCCGCTTTCCCTGATCATTTGTGATGTGGATTTTTTCAAACTATATAATGACAGTTATGGGCATCAGCAAGGCGACGCTTGTCTGCAAACGGTGGGTAGAGTGCTGCGAGATCACGCTAGGCGGCCAACCGATTTGGCTTGTCGTTACGGAGGAGAGGAATTTGCCGTGATATTGCCGGAAACGAATTTGCAAGGCGTGAAACGGGTAGCTGAAGATATTCGGCAAGCAATATACGAGCGAGCAATTCCTCATACCGGTTCAAAGACGGCCGACCGCGTAACAATGAGTTTGGGTGTCGCAATTTATAACGGCCAATATGAACAGGCGGCTGAGCTTATCGAAGCCGCCGACGGCGCATTGTATAAAGCGAAAAAGGGCGGCCGTAATCGAGTGGAAGTGGCTTAAGTGAATTATCAAGCAAAAGATTTTATTGAGACTGAACAAGGATTATTGTTTGCGGTGGTCTCTGACGGCCTTGAATGCGGCAGGGTATTGTGTTTTTTGCGTTATGCCTATTTAAGCGGACAGTGGCGGAAATTAGCGACGGACAATGCCAATGCTTATTTGAATCGGGCGTTTCCGGATTTTTTGCATTACTCGGAGGTGTTAGACACTTACCTGCATTCTGTCGGCGAAAATGAAATCGTTCGGCACTATCAGCCGAAATCGATGTTGCAACAATTGTTGCAAGAAGAGACGACGGATCCTGTTATCCTGGATTTACAGGCGTTATGCGAGTTATTAGAGGTCAATCGTTTGGAACTCGATCATTTTGGGGTAACGGGTTCCCTTTTGGTAGGCATGCAAAACCATGGTTCGGATATCGACCTGGTTTGTTACGATCGTGTCACGTTTCATCAAGCTCGAAATATTGTCCAGGCCCTGATTGCCAAAGACCGATGCCAGACTTTAAACGACGAAGATTGGTTAAGCGCCTATCAACGCCGAGCCTGCGATTTTGCGCTGGACGATTACATTTGGCATGAACAGCGCAAATACAACAAAGCCATTTTTAATCAGCGCAAGTTTGATCTATCACTACTGGTGCCTACCCCGGTTGAAAATCAACGCCGCTTCCAAAAGCTCGGGTTTATTTCCGTCCAGGCAGACGTCGTCGACGACCATTACGGTTTCGATTATCCGGCCGAGTTCGTCATCAATCACCCGGAGATTGAGCGCGTGGTTTCCTTTACTGCTACCTATATCGGACAGGCTAAAGCCGGCGAGCAAATTGCCGTGGCCGGGCAGTTGGAAATTGACGATCGTGGCCGGAAACGTATAGTGGTCGGTTCCAACCGCGAAGCCATCGGAGAATATATCCGGGTACTCCGTTGAGCCGTCCATTGAATTTTAGCGCCGTCGTGTTTGACATGGACGGCTTGGTGCTGGATAGCGAGTCGGGTTATTTCATTGCTTGGGAACAAGCCGCAACGGAAATGGGATATCGCTTAAGCGCTGATTTCTGCAAATCCTTATCGGGCCAGCCCGGCCGTGTTATTAGCCAACGATTATTCGAATCTCTAGGGTCCGGTTTCGATATAGAAGGCTTCTATCGTTTGAGCGGACGAATTTGGCACGATTTAGTCAGACGCCAGGGCATACCGGTCAAAAGCGGATTTTATGAATTGCTGGATTGCATACGCGAACGGGCATTGCCATACGCTTTAGCGACGAATAGCCGCCGATCGGATGCCGAACAGTGCCTGAATTGGGCGGGCTTAGCCGACGTGTTCCCGACTATGATTTGCCGAGACCATGTAAGCAATCCTAAACCGGCACCGGATATATTTGTCAAGTCGGCTGAATCGCTGGGCGCCGAGCGGCCCGACTGCCTGGTATTAGAGGATTCACCGGTCGGGATTGCCGCAGCGGTCGCGGCCGGGTGTCCTTGCATTTACGTCCCGTCACTGCTGCCGGCCGATCCACGCGCCGCGAGTCAAGCGGACCGGGTTATGCAGAATTTAGCCGAGGTGGCCGATTTTATATCGGTGAGTTTTCATCATCCGTTATAATGCCGGCTGGCCATGATTACGGAATTGAGGTTGTGAAGCCCTTCTGCGAAAAAGTCACTGTTATCGCACCTGCTCGATTACATATGGGATTTATCGATTTAAGCGGGGCACTCGGTCGGCATTTCGGTAGTATCGGCGTAGCGTTGAACGACATCGGCACGCGAATCGAAGTCACCGCGGGGGCGGGGGTGACTGTCGAGGGTATTTGCGCCGAAAGAGCGGCGAAGTCGGTTAAGCGCTTGTGCAAGCTGCTTGATATCCCCGAGCAAATTCACATTTCTATCTCGGAGGCGATACCGGAGCATATCGGTTTGGGTTCCGGTACGCAGCTTTCCCTGGCGATCGGGTCGGGATTGAACGCCTTTTACAATCTGGGTTTGAGCATACGCGATATCGCGGGCTTAACCGATCGTGGCGCGCGTTCCGGCATCGGCATCGGCGTGTTCGAGCAGGGAGGCTTGGTAGTCGATGGGGGCCGCGGGCCGGATACGGCCACTCCACCGTTGTTGTCGCGTATGCCTATCCCCGATCATTGGCGTTTTCTTTTGGCGTTCGACAGCCGCGGGCAGGGTTTGCATGGCGAGCAGGAAGTGAGCGCATTTAAACGATTACCCCCGTTTCCGCGCGCGGAAGCCGAGCGTCTGGCTTATTTGTTGTTAATGCAAGCCTTGCCGGCATTGGCCGAGCAAAATCTAACGTTGTTCGGAGACGTCATCACCGACTTGCAAGAAGCGGTTGGACGCCATTTCGCTCCGGTCCAAGGCGGTATTTTTACGAGTTCGGAAGTCGCCTCGGCTATGAATTGGTTAAGGCTGCAAGGGGCTGTTGCAATCGGTCAGACTTCCTGGGGGCCAACCGGTTTTTGCGCCGTTGATAATCCTGAATTAGCGGCGGAACTGTTGGAGGAATTAAAGCGCCGGTTTACCTCGGAATATTTGAGTTTCATGGTTGCAAGCGCGCGAAATAGAGGCGCCGACGTAATCAGCCAAAATGCCTAAAGTTCTAATATAAGCATCACACCTTGTATTGAACGTTCAAGTTCGACCCCTATGTGTAGTTCGAAACTATGTCAAGATTGTTGATACCGCCTGAATGAAAGATAGAATTCACCTTGGTTA
>NZ_JBSYXO010000006.1:0-177331 GCF_054172045.1 Methylomonas sp. MgM2
CGCCAAAGCCGTAATCGCGAGCAAATTGTGGCGTATAGAGATGAAGCCATTTCTGGGCTTATTGCAAGCATCCAACGCGCTTTGCCTGAGGATGTTGGGAAGCCTCAGCAAACGGCTGCATGGGGCGATTCAGGATATCGAGCAATTGACGCTGCAAAATGCCAGCATGCGGGTGATTCAACTGCTGTTGCAATCGGCACCCGATGGCGAAGGCAATCAATACAGTCTGGATTTGGAAACCCCGAAACAAGTACTGGCCTCAAGGCTGTCGGTACGACCGGAAACCTTTTCGCGCATCCTGCAACAGCTCAGTCGCAAGGAACTGATTTCGGTGCAGGGCAAAACCATCCATATTCTCGATTTCAACGGGCTGCAAAGAGAACTGAGTTTGGTTCAGTAAAGATGATTGCTGTTCTTATGGCAATGCCATCTACATAATGTCTGGCAATAAAACACGTATGCCGGTCATTATTTCTGTTGTGGAACACCTGCATTTCTAACCGTAGCAACCTGCTATAAAACGACCATAAACCAGCCATCCGCATAATTTTAGACCAAGATTAAATCCAATTGACGGTCGTATTTTCTGACATTACTTGTAAATACCCCCCAGAGGATTGACGAAAAACTGCGAAAAGAGAGGTTTTTCGGACATATAGAATTTTTGGGAACGTCGTAAACTCACTTCAAGACCAAAGCAGTGAGATTACGATGTCAATTGTTCACATAAAAAAAGCGATTAGTCCTTCGGGTGTTTCCATCCAAAACTTTATAAAGCATCTTTGGATTGGCATAATCGGCGGCTTTTGCTTCGTCAGCCTATCGGTGGAATCCATGGCGACTGAGTCCATTCAGCCGAATAGGAACAGCCATCAGTCCTCGGCGTCAAAAACCAAATTACGGAACACACTGTGGGGCCAAGTAGCTCGTAGACATCATATTGATCCCTATATTTTGTATGCCGTTGCGCTCACCGAATCGCGAAAAAACAAAGACCAGAATCAAGTCATACCCTCGCCCTGGGCCATCAATAGCGCTGGCAACGCTTTTATTCTCGGCAGCCAGCGGGAAGCCGAAGCATTGCTCAATCAATTGATGGATAAAGGTAAACGCAATATCGACGTTGGCATTATGCAAGTCAATCTGCGTTGGCATGGCCACCGTGTTGCGAAACCAGAGCAACTCTTGATACCAAGTACTAATCTCGAAATTGGCGCAAGCGTACTATCGGAGGCCATCCAATCGGTGCCTGGCAATCTCGCACATGGCATAGGCCGCTACTACAGTTGGAAAAATGAGCCTGCAGCTATCCAGTACGGGCAAAAAGTAATTGCCTTGGCGAATCAAATTCGCGCAATTCTTTAGCGAATAGAGGATTGCAGATTGAACGAAAATCTCTACAAACTCAATCTCGACTACCTCATCGTCGCGCAGTCCTTAATTTTTTCCGAGAGCGAACAAAAAGCTATGTTCTGCTTAGGTCTCACGATCGAAGCGGTTTCATTACTCAGAAAGATGCCGCTCGAACAGTTGAAGATCCTGGCTCGAAGTGATTGCCTGACCTTTGTTCCCCGTTTCAACGCCCACCAATGGAGCAAATTCCTAAACGCCCAAAAAACCGAAGTGCCGGATGTGATCGACGCACGGGCCATCGAACTCCTGATGCTTTTGCCCTCCCATTCACCAGAGTCATGAGCAACCATTGCGCTTTTGCTGCTCGACTCAAAGATCAGTATTGGGCTTATCAATTGCTGAAACGAAAGTTGCGTACAAAATTGGCCAGCCGAGCCATCAAAACCCTGCGCTCCAAAGATTTGTGCAATCTCTATTTTTCCCTGCATGGAGAAAGTCCAGTGGCGGGCCTGGTCCCTGGCATCGCAGCTCTGCCACAGTCGCGCGAGTCGTTTCTTTACATCGCATTATTTGCTTCTATTTATCGAAGCGCTTGCTCAGGCGCTATCAGAGCAGAAATGGACCTGAACGCCCTGGTGTTTGCCTGGGATACTTTTTGTGCATTCTATCCCAACCATATTCAAGAACGCCGACCATTTGGCCGCATACGGCCTGCAAATTTCAATGAAGCCTGGATTATCGCCGAAGCCCTGAAAGACGGACTTGCAGAACTACCTTACTGTACGAGCTGCCATACGCCCTATCTGATCATTCATGGCTGCAAATACCAGCAAGTCTGTCAGATGTGCGTGCTAAATCAGACACACAGATCCAGGTACATCAATGACTAATTGATTCTTTCCAAAAATCTTGGGATAGTGGCCACTAGACTTCAAGATCAGTCGAAGTTTCGAAGTGGAGTCCAACAATGGCGACATTTTCATCCCAATTAAGCCGAAAAGGCGCTTCCAAACCCTCAGTCTTTGCCGAACATCATGCCGCCGTGATTTGCAACGAATGTAGCCGATCCATGGTACCGAGAGTAGTCGTTTATTACGGCAGGCCGGCCAAGTCGGTTTGCCCTTTTTTGCGGAGCGACATTTGCGCGGTTTCCGAGTGGATTACAGCAACTTTTACATCGGTTTTCCAAGAAAATTATTTCATTCGATACTTTTAAACGAACAGCCTTAGTAGCCGCTGGCTTTGGTTTGATTTGGCTCCTTGCAACGATGGAAATGTTGCCTAGCGAACTGGAAGCCCTTGGGATATTCGGTAGCATCATTTTCAGCGCTTTCGGCCTAGCTGAGTTTTTTATCAAACTATCGAATTCATTACGCAACAGTTTTCGCACAACAGTAGCTACTATTGGTCGACTTTAGCCTTGATAGCAATTCTGATTCCATATATTTAGAGATGATCTAACCCCATACGTCGTGATGGCCTCTTTCCTGACGATAGTTCGATGGTTCCTGGCCGGTTTTGCAGTCGCCAGAGTTCACTCTCATTGAAAGTCAATAGTTTACGCGGCCTCGCGCCCGATTTTAATTCCCAATCTGATCAACCAGATCCATGCGACCTTGACCTGCCGCGCTTTTAATTAGCTTGGCGATATCATTACCTTCCACACCGCCTTCCTCTTCTATCAACTGGCTTTCGGCAATACCCAGGTTGCCACCATACTCGCCGCAACAGCAATCCCCGCGAACGCTTCAAACATCAATGCGCGATAGTATGCCTGTTGAGCAGGAGTTAGTTTGTCAGCCACTGAGTTAACGCGCTGATTTGCCCAACTTCGAGTCGCGTCCATGAATCCTGAATAGCAATTTGATGCGCCATACTGGATAGACTCCCAGATATCAGCGCCGTTGGTTCGCGCCTCTTTGGCTTTAGCGACAAATTCTTGAATACCAGTATTGCACGCAGTACCTATGGCCTCTATATTTTTAGCGGCATTGTATAGACTGCCACCCAGAAAGTTATATAACGCTTCGGCCATCGATGGTGTGTCATTCGTCGCTGCTGCAATCGACTGCCTAAAGTGCTCGGCCTTGATATTGGCAAGCTCGGTAAACCCTTCATTCGAGTGCCCTTCTCGGGTTTCAAGATTTTGATCATGCAGGGCTTCGATACTTGCTTCACCACTGGCAATTTTCCCCGTTGCTCAACGAATCTGTGCCTGTACAAACTCACTGTCGGCAGCACTGGTCCATTTACTCGAAAAGTAGGACATAAAACGAAAAACCCCAACGAAATCACTAACCTGTACTCTACCTCATTCGGTCGTTAAGCGACTGCCGTATGAGCATCGATCAGTTGCTCGGCAACTGCCGTGAAGTTTACGGATGCTTCGGATTTATCGATCAACGCAATGGCCGACATACCCTCCAGCAGCACGAACAATTTATAAGCCAAAATGCTTGGCTCGCGGGCGCCGAGCGAGATACACAATTGCTCCATAATGCTGCGTTCCCATTGTTTGAATTGTAGACAAGCCTCTTCTACCGCTTTATCTTTACCGGCAAACTCGCTCATTGCATTGACGGCCAAACAACCGTGAAAGTTGATATCGCCAAACCAGGTGTCCGCATCGTCAAAAATGATTTTTATTTTTTCTCTTGGACCTTGAGTCTCGTCGCTTAGCAAATCGTCGATATGCCTTTGGTAACTGGTTCGGTAGTAAGCCAGTACCGCCACGATGAGATCGTTTTTAGTCGGAAAGTATTTGTACATGGTTCGCTTGGACACCCCGGCTTCCCGCATGATCAAGTCCACGCCAGTTGCAAAAAACCCGTTTGATTTAAACAGTTTGTATGCCGCTTCAACAATGATTTCCCGCTTATCCATAGTCATAAAATCCAAGGCCTTTCGTAATCAATTCACGAATAGCATAACAACACGCCGGCATAAGTAAACAGATTTGTTTACAAAATATTTGACAAAGTAAACAGATCGGTATACATTCAATCGCAAGTAAACAAATCTGTTTACTTGGTGCGGTGTAAGTGGTTAGTTCCCCTTGCACACTAATGTTGTTTTCCAACTGATGGAGTTTGGTCATGAAAAATCGAGCAAGACTGATGGTTCTGGGCGTCTTAGTTTCCGCGTTGGCATCGGGTGTTTGTCATGCAAAAAACAAGGCGAAAGAAACCGTGTATACCTTATCCAACGACGCTAACCATAACGCCGTGTTGGCTTTCGACCGCGATAACGACGGATATCTGCATGCGGCCGGACAATTCGATACCGGCGGAACGGGTACCGGAGGAGGGCTGGGAAATCAGGGCGCATTGGCCTTGAGTAAGAACGAACGTTATCTATTCGCGGTCAATGCTGGAAGCGATGAGGTCTCCGTTTTCAGGGTTTCAACATCTGGATTGGAGCTACTAGACAAGGCCCAGGTTTCGGGCGACGAACCGGTGAGTGTGACGGTCGACCACAATTTGGTGTATGTGGTGAATGCCGGAGACGATTCCATTTTTGGTTTCCGTTTCGATCCGCGTAGCGGTCAATTGCACCCTTTGCCGGAGTCCTATCGGGCCTTAAGCGCCCCCGGCTCGGCGCCGGCGCAAATCAGCTTTAATCACGAAGGCAATGCGCTGGCGATTACCGAAAAAGCTACCAATAAGATCACGACCTTCGCTTTAGACGATAACGGTCTGCCTGCTACTCGCCATACCTTAGATTCGGCAGGCGTCACGCCCTTCGGTTTTTCCTTCGGCAAACGCGACCAGTTTTTCGTTGCCGAAGCCGCGGGAGGCAGTGCGAACGCTTCGACGGTATCGTCCTATGAAATCATGGAAGATGGAACCGTTCACCTGTTAGACGGTGCGGTTGCCGTCGGCCAAACGGCTGCTTGTTGGCTGACAACGACGCCTAATGGGCGTATCGCGTTTACCGCCAATACACCAGCGGACAGCATATCGTCATTTGCGATAGACCGGGCCGGGAATCTGACGCTGTTGAAAAATATTGCCGCTCAGGAAGATGGACCTAGAGATATGGCTATTTCCGACGATGGACGGACCTTGTACACCCTGAACGGCGGCAGTAATAGCATTGGCGTTTACCGGGTGTTACCTAAAGGCAAATTACAAAAGCTGCAAAGCATAGCTCAGCTACCGGCCGGATTTACCGGCTTGGTGGTGCGCTGACAAACAGCGGTCATTCGGATAATTCAATAGCAGGAGAAGTGTCATGGCACCTTACAACATGATCACCAGACAAAAACTAATCGCCTTGATTTGTTTTTTTAGCATCGCGATATCGGTACCCTCGTTTGCCGACGATGGTATGCAGGCATCCCAAAGCTACGCGAAATTCGATCAATCCGGCCAATTGATCAGACCGACCGGCTATCGGGAATGGATATTCGTCGGCGCGCCGCTTACCCCAAACGATATGAACGATGGCAAAGCGGCGTTCCCGGAGTTTCATAACGTCTACATCGATCCGGCCAGCTGGGCGCACTGGAAGAAGTTCGGCGAATTTCCGGACGGCACGATTGTCGTTAAAGAACTGGTAAGCGTCGGCAGTAAGCAGGCTCCCAGCGGAAATGGTTATTTTCAAGGCGAATATATCGGTCTGGAAGCGATGGTGAAAAGCGGGCAACAATTCCCGAAAGAGCCAGGAAACTGGGGGTTCTTTCGCTTCACGATTGAAGACAGCCCGATGCTGCACAGTGCCGCTAAGACGCAACCAAGCGAAAACTGCCAGGCTTGCCACCAAAAGCATGCTGCCAAAGATCAGGTTTTTACCCAGTTTTACCCGATATTGCGAGCCGCAGCGGGAAAAGGCCAGGCAGGAACCGGTCGTTAATGATCTTTATGTCGAGAATGGAAGCGGAATTTTTGGGCAGGGATGCCATTTTCATCAAATTTTTAGTGTGGAGAAATATCTATGAACGCACGAAATATCTGTTTAATTTATGGCGTGGTATTTATTTTAGTTGGCGTCCTGGGATTTATTTCTAATCCAATCATTTCTGTCATCGGCGTATTCCAAACTAACGCCGTTCACAACATGATTCACATCGGTTTAGGCGGCGCATTTATTGCCGGTGCGCTAAAGTTTCCCGCAAAGGCCACTATGGTGTTAAAGACGCTGGGTGTTGGAGGCATTGCAGTGGCCATTTTTGGGGGGATAACCGGCGGTAATCTGATGTTAGGCATTATTCATGTCAACGAAGCTGACCATTGGTTGCATTTAGGTTTGGGCTTCGCCGTATTGGGATCGGGATTCGTCCTTCCAAATCGAACTGTAGAACGGCAATGGGCTTAAAATTGATTCGTCTGAGTGAAATCGAGTTAGCGGACATTATTGCGCTACACAACGATCCCAGTGTTTTGCGCCATTTGCCTCTCGCAGGTGGAAATTTCGACGAAGTCGAATGTATGAGATGGGTGGAGAGTAAAGAAACTCAGTGGGAAGTCAACGGCTATGGCCCTTGGGGAATTGTGATCAATGGTGTTTTCGCTGGTTGGGGTGGATTTCAGCGTGAAATGGACGATGCTGATCTGGCACTGGTTTTGTCACCCGAATATTGGGGGTACGGAAAAGTCATCTACCGGAAAATTATCGAGATAGCCTTTCAGGAAATGGGGTTTGAGTCTGTTACCGCACTTCTCCCTTCCAGTAGAGTCCATGTCAATGGAATGCTTCGTCTAGGGTTTCAAGCCGATGGGCAGGTGGAGATCTCTAACTCCATGTTTTATCGGTATCGCCTTCGGGCTCCATACCGAATGCAGAATAAAGGCTAAGTTCGCTAATGAGAAGAAGGGGGGATATGGACTGTTAAATGGAGACAATGAGCGGATATAACGCTCGAGTGCAGAGTTAAACCGGATTGAGCAGGACGCAGGAAATCGCATTCCCCTGTTTGCCATAACAATCAACGCAATGTAAACTGTTTCGCAATTGCCACTGACTACGTTCGTCATAACCGTTAGTGTCATAAAGGAATATACCGGTTGGAATTGTAGACCGGTCACTTAAAGGTCCAGATATACAATAATTTCTTAATAGGCCGTGACATAAACATATGACTACAGAGTTTTCGCATCAATTTTTTCGAATTATTTCCGTCATTACATAAGAATGGTGGGTTTTGTTGCGTAGATAATATTGAAAACCCGCCCAAGAGGCGGGTTTTTTATTTCTAGCTTCTTGGGTTTTAGATAAGACCATAGGAGGCACTATGAAAAAAGTAGCAATATTCGGTAATGCCGGGGGTGGAAAATCCACGCTGGCGAAGCAATTGGCTGAAGCATCTAACCTTCCGCTATACTCATTAGACAAAATAAAGTATCGGGAAGGCGGTAAAGAAATTTCTCATGACGAGTATCTGAAACTACATGCCCGGCTAATAGGCCAAGATAAGTGGATTATTGATGGTTTTGGCAGTGTTTCATCAGCCTGGGAGCGTTTTTCAGTTGCGGATACGCTAATTTATATTGATCTGCCTTTACTAACCCACGGTATGTGGGTGACAAAGAGATTACTAAAAGGCTTATTTGTAAACCCCGAAGGCTGGCCTGAAAACAGCCCGATTTTCAAAGGGACATTAAATAGTTACCGAGTGCTTTGGCTATGCCATAAAAAACTAACGCCGGCTTATCGGAAACTGGTCGCTGAATCTATAGAATCAAAACAAGTTCATCATTTGAAGTCGCCGAATGAAATAAGAAAGCTTCTTTGTGAACTTCGGCAAGAATAATGTTGCTACTCAAACATCAGATTTGAAAAATCGGAACAGGAAAACAACCACGATGATTTTGCATTCCCAAGAAGCTAATAGGATGAATAGAAAGAAGATCTGTATTGTCGGTGCATCCGGAAAGCTAGGAAAATATTTGGTTCGGCTGGCTTTGGATAAAGGTTATCAGGTCGTTGGCGTTTGCCGTGAAAGTAGTGTCCACAAGTTAGACGAATTTAAAGAGCGTATTGAAATCATTCCAGGGTTGTCAAATGACCGGTCAGTTATTCAAAAAGCAGTCGAAGGATGCGATGGTGTGCTGACCGTTCTGGTACCCTGGGGAGTGAATCATTATTCAACCGGCACTGCTCAAGCAGTGCTGGATTTTGCCCCCCATGATGCACGGCTGGTGTTTTCTTGCGGCTGGCATATTTCCATGGATGGAAAAGACGTCTATTCCTGGAAACTGAAAGTTTTGGTTAAGGTTTTTGATTGGATAGCAAAAACTTTACGCTTTGCCGATATCAGTGACCAAGTGGAAGCCTGCCGCCGGATTTTCGCCAGCGATAAGAAGTGGACGGTTGTGCGGGGAAGCGATCTTACCGAAGGGGAAAGTCAAGGCTTACCGCTGTGGAGCGAACATGTCGGAGATCCTATTCTTAAAAGCAACCTAACACACCGTATCGACTTTGCTTTATTCATGGTTGAAGCACTGGTGAATGATAATCTCATACACAAAGCGCCTGCGATTGTCGGCAGGCTAACGCCGTCGGCGGTTGCTGCAGGCCAAGGATAGGGAAGCTAGCAACCTCATTCCTAATCCAATATAGGCATGGAGGAATAATTTTGGTGTGTGACGAACATAAAGCTTTTATCGCGTTGAAACAGTCTTTGGCTTCGTATTCGCCTATCAGCGATGAAACGTGGCAAGCCCTCCAAGGAATAACGGTTTTCAAAGCGTTACAAAAGAAGGCTGTGCTTTACCGGGACGGCGAAATTCCGCGTTCTTATGCCTATGTCTATAAGGGGCTGATCAGGTGTTTTGTCTGCGATGAAAATGGCAATGAATACAATAAAATCTTTTTTGCCGAAGGTACGTTTCCAGGGGCAATGACTGCGTTACTGACTTCCAGCCCTTCGTTGCTGACATTTGAGGCTTTGGAAGAATCCTTAATCATCGAGATAAATTTTGCTGCTTACCGACAGTTGTTACTTGAAAAACACGATTTGAAATTATTTCAAATTCATTATCTGGAAAAAAATTGGCTGCTGGCCAAAGACGCGCGTGAAATTGAAATTGTCCAGGAAGACGCGACTACCCGTTACTTGCGTTTTATTGAAGAGTATCCCGATCTGGTTGACCGCCTCCCTCAATACCATATCGCTTCGCATCTTGGCGTAACGCCAACACAACTCAGTCGAATTCGAAAAAAGTTATAACTCATCAACCTATGTAAATGAATCAATAAATTTTAATTTGTATTCTTCTGCCCAACCTCTAATCGAAAGCTTTTGTTTAATCAATCGCAATAGGAGCAGACGAAAATGAATCTGATAGAAGCATTGAATTGGCGTTATGCGGTGAAAAAATTCACCGATGACAAAATCCCCACCTCACAGCTGAAAGACCTTCTTAACGCGACGAGGCTTAGTCCATCTGCCTACGGCTTGCAGCCTTATGCTTTGATTGTGGTGGAGTCGCAAGATGTTCGTCGGCAGTTATTACCTTATTCATACGGGCAAAACAAAATTGCCGAGAGTTCTCATCTCATCGTATTTGCCGCCCATTCGGTACTTGGAGACAACACCGTTGATCGTTATATCGACAAATATGCACAAGTGACCAAGCAATCGCCTGGTGAACTTTCCGGTTTTTCCGCGCATATGAAGGCGGCATTGGCTAGGATGACAAATGAGCAACGGCAGCAATGGGCCCATCAACAAGCCTATATCGCGCTCGGCAACTTTTTGACTTGCGCCGCACTGATGCAGATAGACTGTTGCCCGATGAGCGGTTTTGATCATAATGGATACGACACCATTTTGGGATTAGCTGAAAAAGGCTTGACTTCCACAGTGATTTGTCCGATTGGGCGTCGTCATCCCGAAGACCAACAAGCATTGAGACCGAAAGTGCGTTTTGATTATGACGCATTAGTACTGGAGGTCTGATGTGGGCCAGCTATCTTTTCTCGCCATGCTTGCCGGCGTGGCCATTGCCTGTCAAGCGACGATGAATGCCCGGCTTGGCGTATTGCTGAATAGTCCGCTATTGGCATCGGGCATCGCATTTTTGTTTAGCTTTTTGTTGACTGCGATAGCGGTGGCTGCATCGACCAAACACTATCCGCAGATTGCCCAGATTAGAGCGGTGCCGATCTATTTGTGGTTTGCCGGGTCGGTATTCAGCGCGTTCGGTGTGGCTACGTTTTATTATTTGATCCCGAAGATGGGTGTTGGCTCTATGACATCATTTGCATTGTCGGGGCAAATCCTAATTGCCATGATCGCAGGGCATTACCGGTGGTTTGGGCTAGCCGAAAACCCAATTAACGCGTTCAAATTGGTTGGACTGCTTGCTCTTATCGTAGGCATATGGCTGATTAATTGGGAGTCACCCCATGCACATTGACGAAGCAAATCTTAAAAACCTCACTGGCCTGTGGAAAAAATACGGCTTTGATGTCCTTAAAGATCAGGTTGGAGCTGCCATGTTGATCAACACCAGGTGGCCTCATCGTTGTTGGTATGAATCTTCCGCGGTCATTAATGATCAAAAAGCGAGCAACGGCGATGGTCTTCTTGCCGAAATTCCACCAACGGCGATTATTCCGATTTGGTCCTTCGTGAGCAGCAGGCCTATTAATCTCCTGCCTTTTCAGGCAGAACATGACTTTCTCGAAAAGGCATTAATCGCGCAAAAATGGACTTGTCATTTTGAACAAACCGCGATGTTTCTAGAATTGCCAGATGAAATGGCCATCGCACCTTCTGTAAACCCTGAATTTCGAATACGGATGGTAAGCGCAAACGAAGAGCTGGCACTATGGGTTAACGTTTGTGAAGATGCCTTTGATTATGACATCGAAGCATTAGTGCTGGAGCCCTTAATCGGCGATAAGGATATACGGATAATGTTGGGCGATATAGATGATCAAGCGGTGGCGGCTGCACTGCTTTATAAAACTGACCACACCATTGGAATACATCAAGTTGGCGTTAGAAAAGCGTTCCAAGGCAAGGGACTTGCTTCGCGATTAATGCATGAAATCTTAGGGATTTGCATTCAGTGGGGCGGAAAAAATGCGGTGTTACAGGCTTCGCAAGCTGGAATTTCTCTATATCATCGTCTTGGTTTTAACAGCCAATTTATAATCAAAAACTATCGGAGGCGCTCCCCATGATGAACTTAATGAGTAACAACGCCAGACAGCGGATCGGCTCGGGGTGACGGGATTGCGCCCATCACCTCTGCCACACCACCGGACATGCGGTTTTCCGCATCCGGCGGTTGGAATCAACGGCCTTCACCGCTCAAGGTTTTGCTCCTTGTCTATACATCTTACGTGGTCAACGCCCTGTTACTACACTCGCTACCTCCAGTTTCGCCCATGTTAGGAATCCACCAAGCCCAACTTAACGTGGCCGTCAGGTAGTTTGCCGCTCGCGGCTACTCCGTCCGGTTTCAAGTAACTTCACGTGTTTTCACAGAAGTCCTTTCGTCGTATCTCGATTCCTTCGGCCCTTCGCTCCGGCCTGTTTCCAAGCCTTCTTCGCTAATATGGCCTCTGCTGACTTCTCCCTAACTCTCATTCGGGAGATCTCTCCGGGTGCGAAATCGCATGCTACTTGCGCACCCTTGGCAGTCTTAGTTGCACGACTATGGTGCTACAAGTTGCACACCAACTGCGCCAACTTGCACATTCTGCTGGCCCACACACAAAATTCGGCCTCAAAAGCTGCGCGTCAAAATGACGCAGCATAGAAGTTAGATTATCGATTAAGCTTCCATTTGCGAACCAAGGGATAGTCAGAAGTCAAGGACTGCAATCCCTCGCATTGTTCTTGGTAGTTTTGATTCACTATTACTATTGATGTATAAGGAGATTTTTCATGTTAAAACATGTTAGAAACACATTTTTACTTGTAATATGCCTGATAACTAGCGCAGCTCAAGCGGAGAGTGAGGTAATTGCCAAGGATTTGGCAGATAGCCAGATCCATCTTCATTTGGCCATCAGTGAGGGCAATTCTGCTGAAAGCCTTTTAAATAACGGCGACTTGAACGGCGCCGCTGCCGCCTATAGTCAGGCCACCGAGGAAGCGCGTAAAGCGCAAACATCCGTGGAAAGCGCTTTGGTCAAAATTCAAGCGCTACGAGAAGCGAAAAGTGAGTCCTTTGACGAAAATCTCGATACCGCTGCAGCGCGAATTATGGTGGCAAATACAGACTTGCTTCAAGCAATCGACATCTTAGAAGCAAAGAGCACATCCCCCGAATCAGAACAGCCAGTGCTGAGAAATATTTTGTCGGTGATTACAACAGAACTCATCAATGGGACGCTGTACCTGAATTTGTCCAATCCAATTTGATGTTTCGAATATTCTTAAATACCTGTGTAACTTTGTAATTTGGAGTACTTTTATGAACAAATGGATATTATTGCCGCTTCTGTTAATTGTGGCTTCTGTTAGCTATGCAGTCGATACATCATGGTCTAAAACAACGACGCACTATACGATTTATATGTCTGGTGGCTGGGCAACTATGCCTTTTAGTCCACCCAGCTCTGTCCCTATATCAGGAACGACCGTCACCTCGGTGTCGTACCAATGGTCAACTTATCCGAATGGTAACTCTTCGGAACTGGTCGAGATTTGCTATTCCAATCCCTACTCGTCAACAATTCAGTATTGTCATAATATTTCCGCCTCCCAGACAGGTACTGTCCATTTTTACGATGGATTCAGTGCTCGAGGTACTTTTTGGATTAGACATACTTTAACTGGAGGCACTTACCCCGCAACAGCAAACTCAAGAACCGACTCCGTTACGGTCAATTATCTTTATTAATTTGTGTACAGGCGATGCGTATTTTTTGCGTATCGCCTTTGTTGACGTATTTAAAAAAAGAACCTGTTGCCGCTAAACTATGTAGTTAGAGTTTTTCTCGAAATTGGAGAAATGTATATGGCCAGCATCAATGTATCGAACACTACGGCATCTCCTTCGGCAATTTTGCAGAAACGAAGTGCTTCGCAACCGACTGAAAAACAAGGCAACAACAGTTCTGCTTCATCCAAAAGCACCACTGACACGGCGACTTTTAGCGGGCATGCAATGCTTTTGTCGAGGTTATTCCACACTAGTGATCCGAACGCCACCCCCGAGGTCGCGACGGCGTTTACGACCAATAACCTGAGCGGTAATTCCGCCAGTTTCCTTACGCAGGCGGACAGAAAGCTGATGGAACGCGCCTACGAGTATGCGCAGTCCAGCGGCATGGATCTGGAACAAGTCGATAATTTTGCGTTTGATTTGGCAAACTACCGCTTCCTACAGGCGACGGGTAATAACACCGGGGAGATCGCCGGCCAATCAGGTATCTATGACGCAGAAGGCAATCCTTGGGTAGGCAAATACAACCCTCAAGACGCCGAGCAGGTCAAGCGGATATTGACTGATCCCTCGGTGGAATCCACCGACATCGACAAAGGTTTTTTGGCCTATTTGCTGAACCCGCAAATCAGTGGTTTGACGCACGCCGTTAGCTTTGAAGCATTGGAAAAATTCATTCCCGCATTGACATCGCAAAATAGCCTATCGGCAGATAATGCGACATCCAGAACCGCGCAAGCCTTTACCCCATCCGATCCAGGCTTGGTTCAAGCCTTGTACCGTATCGATCATCCCTATCAAGGCGCCAAATGGGACGCCGGGGCCAACGTCCCAAACAATGCCTCCGATCAGCCGTGGCAGCATCTGAGTAAAACCGAGCGCAAACAAATCATGGCAGCCTATCAACTGGCATTACTGCATTCGGCCGACGCTAATCTTAACCTCATTGACCAAATGTCGCGCTTGTCCGGACTCGCCAAGATGCAGCAAAATCCGGCTATCGAACCCTCCGAGTTAGCAAAATTGCTTGCCGAAACGACGGCTATCGACACGCGGGTTTAGTTTAAGCTGCCGCCCAGATGTTTTGACGCGGCTTCCGGCACATTCTTGCCGTTTTTTAGTTTCTCGGACATCCGGAGTCTCGCTGTGCGCCGGTAATTAGGAAAAATGTTAGATGGCATGGGCATTGCATCAAGTTTGAGCAAGCCGATTTGTCACAGGAGACGCCCATGACATCTACCATTCAAGCCTTAGCCAACCATTTTTCGTTCAATTACACCTCGTTCAACGCCCAGCGGACCGTGCAAACGCATAATGGCCCGCGAAGCCAAACCGCTACGCAAGACACTGTCAGCATCAGCGACGCCGGCCGGCGAGCATTGACAGCCAACACCGACACTCAAGCAAACGCCACGTTCCAGCAACTCATGACAGAAAAAACCGCCGGACAAAACTTTCTGCGCAACGCCGCTTTGGCGAGTCCCCATTCCAGCGACTTCGAACAATTTGCCTACGCTCTGGCGCACGAACCGCTATTGGACGGGCAAGGCGGTGGTGGTTTGATTAGCTTGGGGGCCTCGCCGAACGATCCGCTGCATTACACCAGCGGTGAACTGGTCACCGAAGAAAGCAAAGCCTACTTCACAGAGCAGGCCAGCCAATACCGGCAAGCGGCGGTTAAGTTGTACGATTCAGCCAAGGCGACTGGCGTTAGCGCCGGTGAAATCGTCAATCGCTTGTACGACTTGCAAGCGCAACAGCCGGCCCGATTCCGGGCCATGATGATGTGGCCGGCAGCAGCCGGCTGACTTGCGCTTTCCCAGTTTATTCAAACGCCACCGCCCATTTTTATAGCAGTCTGCCATCAGCAAGGAATAAGCCATGAATATTCAAATCGTCAATAACACCACGCCAAACGCCATCCAACAGCGCCATTTGATTCAAAGTCCGGACGCGAATTTTTTCACCGACTTTAAAGCTGCCTATGCGCGATACCAATCCGCCCCGCCAACCGGCTCGTCGTCGGACGCCGCTACACAAAACGCAACCACCACCATGGCGGATGTAATGGGCTTGACTTACACCGAAATGGCTGCAGTGCGCGGCACCAGTGCCAACGATCAGACCGCTTACGCCGCCATTTTAAATCGCGCCTATAGCCAAGGCGGCATGGAAAATCCGGTCGCGTTTTTGCAAAGCCTGACGCCGCAAGAACAAGGCGTGGTACAGCGCGCGCATTGTCTGGCCGAGCCCTTCGACGCCTCGACGATGAGCAAGGAAGGCGCCTACAATTTGCTGCTACCGGAAGGTTATCAGGTCGATTTCAATCACGATGGCATTCAGGAAGTCGGCGCGGGTAAAACCATCACCTTTCCGCCGCTCGACGCGCCGGAACAAGTCAAGCAAGCGTGGTTAACGGCGACGCAAAACATGGATGAAGGCGACATGATGACGTATCAGCTTCAGATGCATATCATGCTGTATGGGATCAACGCCAACGACCAAACCAGCAAAGCCTTAGCCCCTACTGATCAAATCGACAGCTACCGCGAGGGCGTTGATAAATTTCTGGCCTGGCTGGAATACGCCAAAGCCTCGACACCCTCCGATCAATATGCACGTGACAAGGCATTTTTTAGCGATATGAAAAGGTTGCTGGCGTAAGCACATTAAGGCAAAGCAACCCCACAACCGACAATATTTTCAAGCCATCAGGCATCCATGCCAGGCTAACGGTTTAGTCAATTATTTTAAGCTCAAACATTCGTCACCCCGGCCGACAACTGTTCAGACGGCAGAAGGTTTCCTAAGCGTTGTGCTCAAACCTCAAACCGGTTTAAGGAGTGTAAATGCAGATTAGTCCAAATTCATCCCAACATCACTATCGTTTCTTGGAAAAAGTCGATCCCATGCCTTGGCAAAATCGATTCAAGACCGCTGATAGCACGCCAATCGGCCAGCGGTTTGACGCCAAACAAATAGCCTTGAAACCGGATGAACTGAAACAAAAACTGGCGAACGTGGATTTGCACAATATTTCGCCGCGTGACCTCGCCATGTTGGGCGGTTATTTGAATTTCAACGGCGAGATTTCCGACAATGCCACCGGGGAATTTCTGGTATTGACGGTCAACGATGACCAATACGACTTGAACCCCGATAAGCCTATAGATGCTATCCAGGAATACGAAAGGCGCTATGCCCTCGTTAACCGCGTGATCGACAGTGGCGAACAAGGCTGGGACGATGCTAGGCGCTTTTTTGGCAATGTGCTTCACACACTCTACAATCTGGACAATGCCATAACGTCGTTAAGAGTTGGCTCCCAGATCGACGCCAACGCGTGAAATTTGGCAATTGACGAAGCCCGGAATGTCAAAAATTTAGAGCCCGAAAGCCAGGTCGGCAATACGGCAAAACATTGCCGCTTAATTTTGATGCTAGCCTTTAACTGGCGGCAAGCCAATGCCGAAAACAGCCATCAGAACGCCATAAAACTGTCAAAGTTCGCTGGCACAAATCATGCTAATAATTTAAAAACTGATTTTGAATGTTTGAATTACAGTTTAATAAGGAGATAGAGCATGTTTGTAAACACGACATCGAATACGCACCCGACTTACGGCACTTCATCAGTTGCCAGCAATTATCAATCAAATAGTAATGTGTTTAAGAACGACAATACCAATACCAGATTGGCAAACGCCGATTCCGTGAATATTAGCGATAATGCCTATAAAGCATTAAACGAAGCCTCTCAGCCTTCCAAAGATGCAACCGATCCCGTATCGGCAGCCGCGAAAAAACTTGTCGATAATGTTAACAGTGACCCTAAATTTGCAGATGAAATGGCCCAAGCATATGCCTATTCAATCGACTTGAGGCCAATTCCTATGGTTAATGGTCATTTGCCAACCGCAAATGACACTGAGGCTTGGGCGCAGATGACTCAAGGACAAGCTGAGTTTGAGGCTCAGGCATCATCGATCCGAAACCAGCGCATCCAAATTTACAGCGATATGAAGGCAAATGGGGCTAGCGGAGCGGAAATATTTAAAACAATTATGGAGTTTAACAAAACGCTTCCGGAAAGTTACTTACAGTCCACAGGTACTGACAAGATAACTCGATATTTTTAATATTCGGCTACACAAGGCCGCTTATAGGCTAAGCGGCCTTGTTAGTTACCACTTAATATTGATAGTTAACGATGACCTGATCGACTTGACCATAAACAGGAGACATCGTTCCCGTACCTGATACATAAAAGGCGAAATACATCATTTTATTTGCCGGATAATCGTTAAAAATCGACGTTGCTCCTGATGGATAGCTGGTGACATTCCCGCATCCCGCTGTCTGGTGACAAAGTCCAACCGTTAACCCGGATGGAATTCGCGACAACCCCCAACTCCAAGACACAGAGGTAATGGTTGCATTGGCAGGAACGCTACCGACTGGATTCAGATAGAGATAGTACCAAACATTTTTAGAGTATAGGGTTGGGCCACCGCCGCTATTTACCCAGGCGCCGGAAGACGCAAGAGGCGAAATGGCCAAAAGCGGGGAATCTGGAAGTCCGCCAGCAATGTCCGGTGCCGGAACAGCCTCAACCGTAGCGACAACCGAGCCTGTCTGAGCAAAAACCGGTTGCATAACAGCCATTAAGCCGATGCTAAGTAAAATACTCCTAACCAAATTTTTTGTAACCATACCATTACACTCCTAAAAAATAACTCCAAAATGTACTTCAGTTTGCGGGCAACGAGCTTAGCCCGCGACGGAGTATCGTTTATGGCCTAACATCTGAACTGCGTCATATCGTCACAGGCGCAGCCCAACCGTTAGTCGGTCATCGCCCGCCCTGAATTTCCTTCTCCAACTCCTTCCAAAGCCAATCCTCACCATAGGAGCTTTTGGTTTCTTGGCACAGGTGTATCCAACCCCATTGCCATTCCATAAAATCCGATTGCCAGGTTTTCCATTGTTGTTCGGTCGGCGGTCCGTATCGCCAATTGGGTGCGAGTACTACACCCAGGCCAAGCGGCACATCAAACCCGTATTGGCCTTGCAACAATAGGTACATAGCTCGGCGACGATTGGCCCACGAGGCGAAAGGTTTTAATGCCGGCACTTGATAGAGGGCAGTATTCAGCAATTCAATAGCCCAAAGGTAATGAACGGAGTTGACCAAGAACTGCCTATCTCCCCAATCGGTTTGGCAAAAGATTTGCGCCACAAACACCACATACAATTCTTCTCCAATCCGGCGAGACAGGAAATTCCTCCCCATCATCAGTAACATTTTGTAAATGTCTTGGGCTAGCCAGCGGTTGTGGACATGATTGCCCTGTTGCTTGGACTCACGCCAATACAGCACTAAGGCCGTCAACGTATCGAGACTCGCTAATTTGAGCAACCGGCGGCTCACTGACGACGAGTAAGGTTGACGGTGCTTAGCGGCGCTAATGCCGCCGTCTTTCGCGGATCGATACACAATCGATTGAACCTGTGGCTCCAACTTTTCCAGCCAATTATCGATTTTCGGTAGCACCCGATTACCCAGACGTAGCACTTCCCAGAGCGGATGATTGATGTCTCGGGCGGAGCCCGGTGCCTTGGCATCCACCAAGGCAATCAACGCGGCGCCGGGCTTGTGTTTACCGGCTTGGTATTTACTCCACTTGTTTTTTGCAGGTAACGGTATGCCATCCTCGGTCTTATCTTGGGGTTCGAAGTGCTTTTCCAATTGGTAGGCGGTGGCTAATTGGGCTTTCTGCTGAAGACCGATATACCAATACTGCGTTCTTAGGCGGTTGATCAAACGGGGATTGTAGGGATTATCGGCAATTGGTTGAAGTATCGCTTTTTTCGCATCGTCGAGGCGAAAATTGATACACGATTGTTTTAATTGACTTATTGTTGCCATTTTAGGGTAAAAGTTTGCTCAATCTCTCCTGTTTCGCGGATAGCGTACATCAGTTACCCTATGGCGCATCAAAAATTGCTACCGAACGTGACATGACACAACCCGAGTCGATTGAGCCCTTAGTACAGGAATTGCAGGAGACATTGACTCGTCTGTACGGCCCGCTCTTGGCAAGTCGCGATCTATGGAAGCTGTTGGGATTTACCAATCCGGCGGCTTACCGCCAAGCCCGTTTGCGGCAGCGGATACCGGTGGTGGAATTCGAAATCGAAGGCCGGCGTGGCCGGTTTGCGTTGACGCAGGATGTCGCGCGTTGGCTGGCCGAGCAGCGCTTGTCTATCCCGCAAACTAGTAAAGACCAGGAGAAACCGAATGAGCTAACCGACAAACACGACTAAATTCGCAGACTGAGAACGACAAAAGCCCAGGGCTGCAACCCCGGGCTTTTCAAGAAACCGTCAAGAAATTCAACCACTCATGACGGTTTCATTGTCGATCTAATTCAGGCCGGCGTCAAGCCGGCTGTCTGCTCCTATACCCATTTTTTAATACATCGCGCCGGGCGGAGGACTTCACACGCCCTGGTGCCAGGAAAGACAATGAAAATATCCATAACCACGTTGCGCCAAGTGATTCGACTGTTGGCCGACCCTGACCTTTCGATGCGATCCATTGGTCGCACCTGCCACATTTCACCTAATACCGCAAAAGCGGTTCAAGCCCAATTGGTCGATAAGCAATTGAGTTGGGCCGATCTCCAAGCTTTGGATGACGGTAAACTGTATCAAGCGTTGTTCGGCGGTAAAAAACCGGGCGATTCCCGAAAGCCTGTTCCGGACTGGATTCAGGTGCATTCCGAATTGTACAAACGGGATATGACCTTGCAATTGCTTTGGGAGGAATATCGTCAACGCAATACCGATGGATTGTCTTATGAACAATATGCTCGCCGTTACCGGGCCTGGAAACGCACTTGTAAGATTAGCCTGCGGCAAATCTACTTTCCGGGCGAATATATCTTCGTCGACTTCTGTGGACGTACCATGCCGATTCGCGACGCCAAAACCGGGGAAGTTTGGTTCGCCCAGGTGTTTGTCGGCGCGTTGGGCGCTTCCGGGTATTTGTTTGCCGTTGCCGTCGCATCCCAGAAAATCGCCGACTGGCTCAAGGCTCACGCGCTCATGTTGGCGCACATCGGCGGCGTACCACGTTACATCGTCCCGGACAATCTAAAATCCGCCGTGCTGAAGAACAACAAGCAGGGATTGTTGCTCAACTCCGCGTATCAGGAACTTGCCGAGCATTACGATTTCATCATAATGCCGGCCAGACCGCGTAAGCCTAAGGATAAATCACTGGGCGAAATCGGCGTACAAATCGTGCAGCGTTGGGTGCTGGCCCGGTTACGCGATCAAGTGTTCTTTAGCTTGGACGAATTGAATACCGCCATCAGCTACTGGATGGAAAAACTCAATGAGCGTACCACTCGTACTTATCCGAATAGTCGGTTCCAACGCTTTTTCGAATTGGATGCACCGGTGTTAGAAGGGCTTCGCAGCGATCCCTATCCTTATAGCCAATGGCGCTACCAGGTCAGAGTCGATGAAAGTTACCACGTTGACTATGAGCAACACCAGTATTCAGTGCTGTATACCTACGCCCATCAACACGTCGATATTCGGGCCAACGACGAGTTTGTTCACGTCTACTACCAACGCCAGCTAGTAGCATCGCATATCCGCCAAATTGGCCCAGGCCGAACCACCTTGGACGAGCATATGCCGCCCAACCACCGTTTGTTTCGCGAAGGGACACTGGAAGGATTACAGACCTGGGCGCAATCCATTGGTCCGTCTACCGTGACGTTTCTGCAACGTAGTTTGGAAGACAAGCGCCACTTTGCCAGCCGTCTGAAAGCCGCGCAATTATTAAGGCGAGACGCCCAGAAAGACAACTGGCAGGGGCGCATTGAATCAGCTTGTACCCATGCACTACGGTTGAATTGCCTGGGTTTTGATCGGCTAAGGGGCATTATTCGTACCAATGCCGATAACCGTTTGTCAACGGTGACAACCGTCAAGGTGATCGAACATGAGAACTTGCGTGGCGCTGATTATTTCACCACCACATCGGAGACACCGCTATGATCATCGCCGGAACCATACCCCATAAACTTGCTCAGCTTGGCCTGCACGGCATGGCGGCCGCCTTGGAAAAACAGCAGTCCGAACCGAAATATACCGCCATGCCTTTTGAACAACGCCTAGGTTTGTTGATCGAGCAGGAGCTACAAAGTAAAGACGCCCGCAAAATCGAACGACTATTGAAAAACGCCAAACTCCGTTATTCCCAGGCGGTACTCGAAGACATCGATTACCGTAATCAACGTAGCTTGGACCCTTTGCAAATACAAACCTTGGCGACCGGTGAATGGATGCGGCAAAAACAAAACCTGATTTTGACCGGTACGACCGGCACAGGCAAAAGCTGGATCGCCTGTGCCTTTGGTCAACAAGCCTGCCGGCGAGGGTTAAGTACGCTCTATATGACCGCAACCCGCTTATTTGAGAATTTAACCGTGGGAATGGCCGACGGCAGCTTGCCCAAACTGCGACGTCAATTAATCAGCGCATCGTTGTTAATCATCGACGATGTCGGCATTGGCGGCGTACCCGCTCAATTAGGGCCGATACTTTTAGAAATCCTGGATCAGCAATCGATGGTCGGCTCCTTGATTCTTACCAGTCAATATCCGACTAATAAATGGTACGAATTGTTCGAAGACGCCACTGTTGCCGACGCGATTCTGGATCGGATCGTCCATCGAGCCCATCCGACACGGCTCTCCGGTCAGTGGTTTCCACATCGGGATTGGCTTGCCATCACGTAAGCTTCATGTAATGAGAAAAGCCCGCGTTCGGCAAAGTAGGCATTCTTCCAGCGAAAGGAGGCGCTTTTACTGTTGGCACAGCCTCGCTTCTTGTTCTGTTTCAGCAGGATGGCTCGCAGTCGCCGTCGCACAAACGCATCCAACGTGTTGAACGTGTATTTGTGCGCGTGCTTGAAATAGCCGAACCAGCCTTTCAACACCGGATTAAGCTTCTGTATCGTCCGCTCGATCGATTCGCCGGATGTCCGCCGAGTACGCGACCGAATCGCGTCTCTCAACTTGTTCAGACTTTTCCGTCTGACCGTCCGTCGCTCCGCTTCGAATCGGTATCCGAGAAACTCGAACCCTTGACCCGGTTCCCGACAATCGCCAATATGGGTTTTGTCGGGGTGTAAGGTTAACTGGTTTTGGGTCATCCAGCCTCGCACCAGTACCAACGCGCGCTCGGCTTCCTCCCGACTGTAGCAGAGGATCACGAAATCGTCGGCATAGCGTACCAGCCGAAAACCGTCCCTCGTCAGCCGTTCGTCCAGCGGATGCAGGTAGAGGTTCGCCAGCAGCGGACTCAACACCGCGCCTTGCGGCGTCCCTTTCTCCGGCGTCCAGCACCGTGCTTCGGTCAGGATATCTTGTTCGAGAAATCGCCGAATCAGCACGAGGACTTTGCCGTCACTGATCGATGCTTCGACTCGTTCCATCAACCTTTCATGCGAAATGGTGTCGAAGTAGCCTTGGATGTCGGCATCAACCACCCAGCAGTACCCCGCTTTCAGGCTTTGGTCTACGTCTCTGAGCGCATCCTTACAGCCGCGTCCGGGACGGAATCCATAGCTCTCATCCAGAAATTGCTGTTCGAAAATCGGTTCGATGACGCTTTTCAGCGCCGCTTGCACGATGCGGTCTTTGACCGTCGGAATACCCAGCGGGCGCGTTTTACCGTCGCCTTTGGGAATTTCGATCCGTCTAACCGGCTGTGGCTGGTACTGCCCGGTTTTCAGCGCTTGGTGCAGCTCGTCCAAATACTGCGACGCTTGGGCTTCGAAACGCTCGATACTGACACGATCCACGCCCGCCGAACCTTTGTTACGCTTCACCCTTAGCCATGCGGCCATGAGGACCTCCGGCCGGTACACTTTGTCGTACAAACTGAACCATTTACCACCTTTGACACCGTTAGCCAGTGCCGCCAACATGCGGTCCGTCCAGACACTCGTTTCCACCCACGGCACTCGCGGTTCGCAGGATTCTGTCGCTTGTTTAGCCGTCTCCGACACTTCGTGACTCCTCTCGGTACGTTGTCTGTCTTTCTCGCATCCACTTTCCTACCTCCCTTCCCTCGGCCCGGGTTGTGTTGTCCCGCGCTTTTCCGGCGTTTCCACTGTGTTTAGGTTCCGGAGGACTCGCCTCGGTTCTATTGACCCGGTTTCCCAGGTTGGGCTGACCTTGGACAGCTTCATCGCTTTACAGTACTACGAAGGCTCTGACTCCTGCCGCCGTTCTCTCGCAGCGGCAGGTCTCCCTGCTTATCTCGCGTAAACTTCCGACCATTCCATCCCCAAGCACTTGATGCGCCCCTTGATCGTTTTAGCCGCCATCGCAACGTCAAGGACAATTTTCGGGCTTCGCCTTCCACACGCAGGCTCGCCGCTACATCCCGCCGAATCGAGTTCGTCTCCTACGGACTGGTCGTTCATCGCCAGTTGCTCTCCACCCCACCTCGCGGTGACGCAGTTACTTTTGATTACGGAGTCATGGCTTCCTCCGACACGGACTTTCACCGTGCTGTTTACGCGCCTTCACAGGCGCACATGCGGTTCGTACCTCACCGCATCTACCGAGCTTTGTCTTGATTGCTGGGGATTTACCTCTCTATAAGTAACTTGTCTAACCATTCTATAAACATAAAGTTATGTCGAGAAAGGTGTTTTTCTTTATTTGCTATGTAGTAACAGAGCTGAGAATTGATGGCTTGGGTGTTCAACTCGATTAACACGCCTGCTTTTACATAGCCTTGAGTAAGCGTCCTTGAACAGAATACATAGGCGTTTTCTAGCAAAGATTGTTGAATACCAAATAACTCTTGATCAAAACGCCTAACTTGAATTTGCTTATTTTGTAAGCCGTTGAGTTGCAGCCATGCTTGCAATGGCACGCTTGGTAAGCTGCTATTTTTCCAATCGGTGGTGTAAATAGTCATTTGCTCTGTCTGATTAAATTGTGCGGCAGTGTAAGCTGAGCAAAATAAATTAAATTGTTCGAGTTTGATTACGTCAGTGCTTGATTGTTTGTCAATTTCACCGAGCCGAATGGGTAAGGTGAAGTTGTTTGCTTCAATGCTCTCACCGCTGGTGATATTCACGTTGCTCTCAGGGTATTGAGAATAAAATTCTTGAAGAGCGGGAATGAGTACCAAAGCGGCAAATGACGATGTGGTTGCGACATTAATTTGTTTATCTTTTACAGCAATTTTTTCGATCGCCGTTTCAATCGTTTGAAAACCTTGGCTAGTAGCGGCTGCCAGTTCTTTACCAAGTTCAGTGAGTGCCACCTTTCTTGCTGTACGTATGAATAAGGTAACGCTTAATCGCTGCTCAAGTTTATTAATGTGATGAGAAACAGCTGTGGGTGAAATGGATAATTCAGCGGCTGCTGCTTTAAAACTCCCCAGTCTGGCAGCTGATTCGAACGCCTTGAGCGCGGGCAAAGAAACTTGCATGATTTCTTCTCCTTAAACAGCAAAATAAATAATAGATGAATTTTACTCATCTTTAAGTGTTTTTTACTCGTTTGTGATTAGGCCTATGAAGCAGAAAAATAACAGTCAGATTTAACAAGAAGAGGTATCAAAAATGAATGTTATTTTACATGTGGATTCTAGTGTTAGAGCCATTTCGAATGCAAACCAAGAGCACGGTTCCATTTCTAAAAAGCTGGCAAAAAAGTTTATTTCACGGTTGAAAGAGGGAGTTAACATAGATGAGTATATTTATCGTGATGTCGGCGTAAATCCGCCTCAGTTTATTACTCAAGATTGGATAGGCGCAGTATTTACCCCGGAATCGAAAAGAACTTCTCAGCAACAGCAGATTTTGGCGCAGTCAGATGAGCTTATTGCTGAGGTCGAAAAAGCTAATTTCATCGTTATTTCATCACCAATGTATAACTACGGAATGCCTGCGCAGTTAAAAGCTTGGTTTGATCAAATCATACGCATCAACAAAACCTTTGATTTTGATTTGGCGCGCGGCGATAAGCCTTTGGTTCCTCTATTGTCTGGCAAGACATTACTGATTATTACTTCAAGCGGCGAGTTTGGTTTTGAAAAAGGCGGAATAAACGAAGCATCCAGTCATTTAGTGCCGCATTTACGCACTTTGAGCAAGTACTTAGGCGTGACAGAAATTTACCAGATAGGGTCAGAATATCAGGAGTTTGCAGATCATAGGCATGAAAAATCATTGCAAATGGCTGAGTCTAAAGCCAATGAACTCGCTTCTGTATTGGCCGAAAAGCTGAGGCTAACGGCTGGAAAAGTTACCAAAAGCCTTGCACAACGTTTGGCAGGCTGAGGCCGGTCAAGCATTCGAGCATTGCGTAAAACGATTTAGCCCAAAATATCCCAAAGCTATGGAATGTTTAGCCCGTATTTCTTAAACAAAGAAAGAGACCGCGCATCTCAATCCGTTACTTCTCTTAATAACGCAGCGAAGCGTTGTACGCCCGGTCCGGCAAAATCTGAACGGGTTACGATCAAATACAAAGGTACTTCTCGGATCGAGCCTTCTTGTAGTGGCAAGGGTTTGAGTAGCCCTGACTCTATTTCCTTGCGAATATGGGTTTCCGGCAACCAGGCGAAACCATAACCGTTCGCCACGGCCTCGATTGATGTGGCGATGTGACTGACCGTCCAGCGCTGATTAACTTCAACCGTCACCGCCCGGTGATCGCGCTTGCTGCCGGAATCGCGCACCACGATATGGCGGAAATTCCGCAGGTCGCGGTAAGTCAAGGCATGCGCTTGCTGATGCAATGGATGATCGGCGTGGGCCACGGCTACTAACCTGACCTGAGTCAGCACATCGCCCAGAAAGCCCGGCGGCACCTGCGGTGAAATCGCTAAATCGACTTGTCCGCTCAACAGCGCATCAGCGGTTCCGCCCAATACCGATTCGATCAGTTCAATGCGCGTACCGGGACTTTCCTGACCAAATCGGTCCAAGCAGGCCAGCAACTTGGCCGACGGGAACAGGATTTCAACGGCCAGCGTGATGGTGGCTTCCCAACCAGCAGACAACTGATGCGCCGCTCGTTCCAGTTCATTCGCTTCGTTCACCAGCGCTAACGCCCGTCGATAGAGCATCTGCCCGGTCGGCGTCAAAACTGATTTTCGCCCATGAATCTCGAAGGCTTTGACGTTCAACAGGGTTTCGATTTTTTGCACGGCATAAGTGACCGCCGACTGGCTTTTATTGAGCTTTTCAGCCGCTTGGGCGTAACCGCCCGCGTCGACCACGCCGATCAGAGCGCGCCACTGCTCCAGGGTAATGTAAGAACTCATGGCAACCTATCTAATAAATGAATCATTTTTGCCGAATAATTATACTTTTTAATCGATTAATTAACGGTTTAAATAAAGCCACCGTTACTTATCGAGGAAGTGCCATGACCACCTTACTGCAAATCCAATCCAGCGTATTTTCAGCGGACGGACAATCCAGCCAACTGAGCAATGCATTTGTTTCCGCTTGGCAGCGCAATCAGCCTGATAGCCAAATCAAAATACGCGATCTGGCCTTATCGCCCGTGCCGCATCTGGATGCGGAACGCGTGACCGCTTTTTTAGCGCCAGCAGAAGGCCGAACAGCGGCGCAGCAACAATTAGTCAAGCTATCGGATGATTTAATCAATGAGCTCAAACAGTCGGACATTCTCGTCATCGGTGTGCCCATGTACAACTTCAGCATCCCATCGACGCTTAAAGCTTACTTTGATCATATTTCACGGCCCGGCCTGACGTTTCGTTATACGGAAAATGGCCCGGAAGGTTTATTGAGCGGCAAAAAGGCCTATATCTTTGCAACGCGCGGCGGCCAATACGCCGGAACGGCACTGGATACGCAAACCGCTTATATCCACAATTTTCTCGGTTTGTTAGGGATTTCAGATGTGGAATTCATTTACGCCGAAGGCATGGATATGAACAGCGAAATCAAAGAAAAAGCTTTGGTGGAAGCCAACGTGAAATTGAATGCACTGGCCGCGTGAAAGCCGATCAAGGTCATCTTGAATACTTTTCGAGCAACCGATTTTTTCCATAATCACTGGAGATTTATGATGAAACCGCCCCTCTTTCTACCGATAGCCGCTTTAGTTTCCACCACCGTATTAGCGGCCCCGGAAACCTACATAATCGATGGTAAGCATACTTTGCCGCGATTTTCCTATAGCCATTTTGGCTATTCCACCCAGCTTAGCCGCTTCGATAAATCCACCGGCAAAATCGTGTTGGATCGTCAGGCCAAAATCGGTTCGGTAGACGTGACTGTTGATACCACCTCGGTCAATACCGGCTTTGTCTTGTTCAATGAACATATACAAGGTACCGATTTTCTGGATACTGCTCACTATCCGACGATGACTTTTCAATCCGACAAGCTGACATTCGACGGCGACAATTTGACCAGCGTGGAAGGGACGTTGACTCTTAAAGGCATTAGTAAACCGGTGACGCTGACGGTAACCTCCTTCCAATGTATGCCGCATCCGATGCTGAAAAAGGAGGCCTGCGGCGCTAATGCAACAACGACTGTCAAACGGACCGATTTCAATATGGGTAAATTTGCTCCGAATGTCGGTGATGAAGTAACCGTAACCATTCCGGTCGAAGCCGTCAAAGAATAAGCGGCTAGGTATAGACGCGGTTGATCTAAATGCAAACTCGAATTGGGGAGTAAGCTTCTGCCCCGATTCGATAAGGAGCTGGTATGAAAACACGTACTCTTCAGCAAATCATTCCCTCGATTGCCACTTCGGATGGTGGCGGGGTCAAGCTACGCCGTAGTTTGGGACAAAATCAGACACTGCGCGTCGATCCTTTTCTGATGCTCGACGAATTTTCTTCGAACAATGCCGACGACTATATCGCCGGATTCCCCAGTCATCCGCATCGGGGTTTCGAAACGGTGACCTACATGCTGGACGGCCATATGCTGCATGAAGATCATCTGGGTAATAAAGGCGATTTGAAAAGCGGTGGAGCCCAATGGATGACGGCGGGACGTGGGATTATTCATTCGGAAATGCCGCAACAAGAAAGTGGACGCATGCGCGGCTTTCAGCTTTGGATCAACTTGCCGGCCAAGGAAAAAATGAAACCTGCGCGTTATCAGGATATTCAGCCCGATGAAATGCCGTTGCTTGAATTGCCGAACGGCGCTGAAATCAAAGTCATTGCAGGTACTGTTGACCTTGATGGTACGACCGTCAACGGCCCAATCCAGGGTCTAACCACCCAACCGTTGTTTCTGGATGTCAGGCTGCCGGCGCATGGGCAATTTACTCAAGCAGTTGCTCAAGAGCACAATGCCTTTGTTTATCCCTATGAAGGAAAGATTGAAATCGGTACGGCCGATCAGTCTCGCTCGTTGGAATCGCAGATGGCAGGCGTCTTGTCTGCTGGCGATCGCATCGAAATTCGTAGCATCGACCAGCCCGCCGCTTTTCTAGTGCTTGCAGGTCGGCCCTTGCGGGAGCCTGTCGTGCAATATGGGCCATTCGTCATGAATACACGGGAAGAAGTCGATCAAGCGTTGAGCGATTATCAAAATGGACAACTGGTATGAGTAGTGATTCGAGTGCGAGCCGGATACCGCTCATTCCTCGTCGCGGCTGCTCGCTATCTTAGCTGGGTGATCCGAACCATCGGACAAAACATTCCGGCCGGAACGCCAACGCCTTAACTAGGCTTGCTTATCCCCAGAACCGTCATGCGATACTTTAGCGTTGACGGTTTAATCCCCAGTAATTCAGCGGCACCATCCTGTCCCCACACACGCCAATCGGCGTGTCGCAGTGCAGCGATCAGGTTAGCCTTTTCTCGTTCCCGCATCTCGGCCTCTGTGACAAAATCGGCTTCATCCGACGGTTCCGGGTTTATCGTTATGTCTGATGTTGTGCCGGCTTCATCCGGCATCGCCAAGTCGAAACGCGCCCGATTGCCGGTACTCAGGATCACTGCGCGTTCGATGATGTTTCTGAGTTCCCTGATGTTGCCCGGCCAGCTATGTGTCATGAGTCGCTGCACCTGCTGTTTCGATAAAGACATCGGGTCGCGGCCAAGCTCCGCACAAGTACGTTCCAGGAAGTGCTCGGCCAGAAGCCCTATATCTTCACGGCGATGCCTTAGCGGCGGCACCAGAATCGGAAACACGCCTAAACGATAGTACAGATCTTCTCGAAATCGCCCGGCCTTTACTTCGGTTTCCAAATCTCTATTGGTAGCCGCAACAACCCGTACATCCACCTTGATCGTCCGCTCATCGCCGACTCTTTCGAACTCCTTTTCTTGCAGGGCGCGCAACAACTTGCTTTGCAGGCTCAATGGAATTTCGCCGACCTCGTCAAGGAACACCGTACCGCCGTCGGCCAACTGCAAGCGGCCGGCACGATCTCGATGCGCGCCGGTAAAGGAGCCTTTCACATGACCGAAAAACTCGCTCTCGAACAAGTCCTTAGGAATGGAAGCACAGTTAACCTTAACCAGTGGTTTGCCGGCCCGCTCACTCCTGTCATGGATGGCGCGAGCAACCATCTCTTTACCGACACCTGATTCACCCAGAATCAGCACATTGGCCGGCGTCGCGGCGACGGCTTCGATCTGGGCCATGGTACGTTGCAGTGCCGGGCTATTACCGATGATGTCGCCAAAATCCGACACGGTCTTTATCTCGTCGCGCAGATAGTCGCGTTCTTGCTCCAGTTGTTCCTTCAACTGTTTGATCTCCTGAAACGCGGCCTCGCGCTGCCGCTCGATCTCCTTGCGTTTCGAAATATCCCGAAACACCACCACCGCACCCTCGATTTTGCCATCCCGGCGGATCGGCGTGCTGGTGTACTCGACTGGCACGGCGGAACCATCGATATGCCAGAACACTTCGTCATCCACTCTATGTACTTCGCCATCCTGTAGAGCTGCATAGATCGGACATTCGGTGTGCACATAAGGCGAACCATCCGGATACGAATGGTGATGAATATCATGCACCCTCTTTCCGATGACTTCCTCCGGATTCCAGCCCAGAATTTCCTTGGTTGCCGCATTACCGAATGTCGCTTTGCCGTTGCTATCGAGCCCATAAATCCCTTCGCCTGCGGCTTTGAGTATCAACTCGTGCATGGTACGCAAGCGACGAAGTTCATCAAGCGCCTGGTTCAGGTTGGTATTGCAAGTGGCCGCCAAGCCAAGCCCCGTTAACCCTGACTCCAATTGAACCGGCCAAACCGATAGAAAGCCCTGCGTAAGGCCGTTTTCGCACAGCAGGGACACGGGAACGTCCTGTAGCGGCGAGCCTGAACTTAGTGACTCCTGTAGTTTTTGTTTCAAGGATGGCGTGTCATTAACCAGCAAGAGTTTTGAAATCGATAGCTCAGACCCGGTATCGGTATTCAATAAGCCGAGCCGAGCGCGCCAGCCCCGACTGAGGTGACGGCAAACCAGGTTTTCATCCAGCACAGACAATAGCGCGGGTGCGTGTTGCATCAGCCATTCAATCATGAGGCTCTCCACAGTTTTTTCAGGATTAGGCCACAACTTTTTGAGTTACGCAATTTGTTGAGGTGGCCTGGCTTTTTTATCTCTTTGTTTTTAATAGAAATTCATCATGGCACACACTTTGCCATAGAACATGTGCAAGACAGGAGATTCCGAGATGAGCGCTAAATAGCGCCTCTGTATTGGCATCCATCGGATACCGATCTTCGACCTTATCTTAGACGCGGTATACGAATGACAGCCCTCAACTCGCTAATCACCCTAAATGTTAGCTTTTTATGTTACTCGACCTGTGGCGGAAGCCACAACAGGAGAAAACCATGAAAACCATTATTAAAACACTAGGTGCGGCAGCATCCCTGGCAGCGGCTATCTCAATCGCACTTGCCGACTTACCCAATCCCGGCATGCAAATCGAAAAGGGAAACACCGCGCTGGTTGTGACCGATCCGCAGAACGATTTCCTCAGTCCTAAAGGTGTTACCTGGGGCGTGGTGGGCAAAAATGTCGAAGCCAACCATACCGTAGAGAACATCGAGGCCTTATTCAAGACAGCGAAGACTGAAGGCATCCCAGTGTTCGTTTCGCCGCACTACTATTACCCGCACGACCACGGTTGGAAGTTCGAAGGCGCGCTTGAGGCCCTGATGCACAAAATTGGCATGTTCAATCGCAAGGGCCCGCTGACGATCGAAGGCTTTAGTGGCTCCGGTGCGGATTGGCTGGAGCGTTACAAACCCTACATCAACGACGGCCATACCACGGTGACTAGCCCACACAAGGTTTACGGCCCGGAGACGAACGATCTGGTATTGCAGCTACGTAAGCAAGGTATTGACAAGGTGGTGCTGGCCGGCATGTCCGCCAACTTGTGCACCGAATCGCACATGCGGGAACTGCTCGAGCAGGGGTTCGAGGTGGCCGTCGTGTCTGACGCGACGGCGGCGGCCCAGGTCGAGGAAGGCGATGGTTACGCAGCAGCTCTAGTGAACTTCCGCTACATGGCCAACACGGTGTGGACCACCGAACAAGCCGTCAAAGCCATGCGGGCCAAGTAAGCGAATAAGCATCCAACAATGTTTTAAAAAACCTGTAATAAATCTAATAGAGGACACGCAAATGAACAAAATCGAAATTTACTCAACGGATATATGCCCCTGGTGCAAGCAAGCGAAGGCGCTGTTGAGTTCCAAAGGACTCGACTTCGAGGAAATTAACATCACCTCAAATCAAGATCGTACGCTCGAGATGATCGAACGTTCGGGCCGCCGCACGGTGCCGCAGATATTTATCGACGGCAAACACATCGGCGGATTTGACGACCTTTCCAAGATCGACTTATCCAAGCGCTCAGAAGTCAGTCTATGTAACTGATTGAGAGCAAGACACCAACCCTTAGGCTGAGGCTATTCCAAAGGCTTCAGCCTTTGCGTGAAGTTTAACCAAGAGGTGAAAACCATGAACGAAACAAGACCACCACTACCCCCTTATCGCGCCGAAACGGCAGCGCAGAAGGTTCGCCTGGCCGAAGATGCCTGGAATAGCCGAGATCCGGAAAAAATTGCTTTGGCCTATACGCCCGACAGCAAGTGGCGCAATCGCGCAGAACGCCTTAACGGTCGCAAAGAAATAGTCGGGTTTCTGCGCCGCAAATGGGCAAGAGAACTGGACTATCGACTGATTAAAGAGCTGTGGGCGTTCACAGGCAACCGTATCGCCGTCCGCTTTGCCTACGAGTGGCACGACGACGCGGGCAACTGGTTTCGCTCTTACGGCAACGAGAACTGGGAGTTTGATGATAGTGGTCTAATGCGCCTGCGCATCGCCAGCATCAATGACCTGCCGATCAGTGAATCACATCGCTTGTTTCACTGGCCGCTGGGTCGTCGCCCCGACGGGCACCAAGGCCTTACCGAATTAGGTCTGTGACTAGCCGGTCGGTTCCTCAATTTTTTGAGTATCGAACCGTAACTTTTTATGTTTCGCAAATTTTTAAGGTGTTTGTTTTTATATCCCATTGTTTTTATTAAAAATAAATCTGGCACAGCACTTGTAATAAAGCAAACCTACGACCGAATAGCCGCCGAAAACCGGCGGTTACCTCCGCTGGCCGGGTGGCTAGCGGAAATCACTAACCCCGCCTCAAACAGGCGGTCATTGATAAAGGAGAAAAACCATGTCACGTATTTCTATTCCAACCCTCGACAATGTCCCTGAAGCATCAAAAGCCACACTCGATGCTGTTCACAAACAACTCGGCACAGTCCCAAACCTGTTTCGTCTGATTGCAATCAGTCCGGCAACGCTAACTGCGTACACCAGCTTCCAAAGTGCCCTTTCCAGGAGTCTCGACGTCAAGACGCGTGAACGCATCGCGCTGGCGGTTGCGCAGGTGAACGGCTGCGACTATTGCTTGTCCGCCCATACCTATCTGGGCTTGAATCTGGCCAAAATCAGCTCAGAAGAAATCGCGCTGAACCGCAAAGGCGCGTCGACCGATGCAAAGGCACATGCTGCGGTGAGCTTTGCATCCAAAGTCGCACGCAACCGGGGCCATGTAAGCAACGCTGACATTGCACAAGTGCGGATTGCCGGTTTCACTGACGCCCAAATCGTGGAGATCATCGGTCTGGTTGCTGAAAACAGTTTTACCAACTACCTCAACGAGGTCGCCAAGACCGATATCGATTTTCCAGAGGTCAGGGCTTTCGAAGCAGCTTGATGGTAACTGGCTCGGGACAGATGTCCCGAGCCGTTTCAACGATTTTACAGGAGGCTCATCATGTCCTATGGTTTTCTCGACATTGCAATGACACCCAGTGTCCGGGCTGTGCAAAGGGAATCGGGTGCTGACGCTCTGTGGTCAAACTTTAAAGGGCATCGCGCCTTTGACCGTTTCACAGAGAACGAGGCTGCATTCATAGCGGATCGCGATAGCTTTTTTCTTGCCACGGTATCCGAAACCGGCTGGCCTTACGTCCAACATCGGGGAGGTCCACGCGGCTTCCTCAAACTGGTCGATGACCGCACGCTTGCCTTCGCCGATTACCGCGGCAACCGGCAATACATCAGCGTCGGCAACGCAAAGGCCGAAAATCGCGCTTGTCTGTTGCTCATGGATTATGCGCGCCGCGCCAGGTTGAAGATGTACGTGCATGTCGAAGTCATTGCGCTCGATACCGACCCGGCACTTACACGGCTGGTTACCGTACCGAGCTATAAAGCCAAGATTGAACGCATCTTCCGCATGCGGCTTGAAAATTACGACTGGAATTGTCCACAACACATTACCCCCCGCTTCACTGAGCAAGAGATTGCCGAGGCTATTCGGCCGCTTCGTGAACGCCTGGAGGCACTTGAATCCGTAAATAATGAGCTACGTGCCAAGCTTGCAATCCATAGCGAATACGGATGAGCCCCCTGGATCAGAGGAATGCCCACGCTGTCTAACGGCATACAACATGCTCAGGTGCACAATCCGAGAGATTCCAAGATTATAGCTGGAAAGCAGCGGACAACAGCATAGGATAAGTGTCACTGTGGTTGTCCAGGGGCTCTTCGCATACTCTACATTCGGGATGAAAGCCCAAATCAGAATCCCATCAACACAATGCATTGTAGCCAAGCAGTCGGTCAACGTCGCGTTGATCAATCTGAGGCTGCGTCAACAGATTCAATTGTCAAGATTTGCTTTATCCGTTTCCGACTGTGAAAATGCGGTAAACGAAAACCCGTTAAAAGACTTGATATTTTATCCGTTAGACAGCACGATTGCGGTTTGCTTCGATTCCTGAGACTACCTATGTCGACTCGTCCATCCCAATTAAAGCTTAAAACCCATCCATCACAGTCGGTTCATTCACGTTATATCTCTACGGTTGAATGCAGCTGTTGCCAGCGGTTCATGGTGCCGAGAGTGATCAGTTATTATGGTCACCCTTTGCGTTCTGTATGCCCTTTTTGCGGGGCTACATTTATTAAGTTTCCCAGTGGAATTCAACGACTCATTCAACGCTGTTCAGATGACATGTTGTCATTTGACGTGTTCTTAAGACTGGTATTGATCGCAACATTTTTTGGAGTTGCTTGGTTTGCCACATCAACCGACTCATTACCGGATCCGATTATTTCGATCGCGGCTTTGGGAACCGTTCTGATTGGAACGTTGGCTTTTGCAGAGCTTTGTTATCAATGTGTCGAACAATTAGCGCTAAAGTTAAATCATGAAAGCAACTACTACTGGGCAGCTATAGTATTGGCTGCGGTAATCATTGCCAATGCACGTCACGACCTTATATTTTTCATCTTCATATTTTTTCTGGCCATGTCAATTCGAGGACTCTTTGCTGGATTGGCTCAAGTTTCAAAGAATTGATTATTCGTAGCCAGAAAAGTCGTTTTAATAATTCACTCGACCACGCGCCCGATTAAAACTCCCAATCTGTTCGATTAGATCGGGTCTATTTTGTCCCGCTGCTTGCCGCAGTAATTGGGAAATGTTCTGCCCATCAGCAACGCCTTCCTCCTCGATAAGCTGCTTTCTCGCTTGATCAGTGCTGCCACTATATTCGCCACCAACCGCAATACCTGCAAACGCTTCAAACATTGATGCGCGATAGTACGCCTGTTGAGCGAGAGTTAGTTTGTCAGCCGCTGAGTTAACACGCCGATCGGCCCAACTTCGAGTCGCGTCCATGAATCCTGAATAGGAATGTGATGCGCCATACTGGATAGACTCCCAGATATCAGCGCCGTTGGCGCGCGCCTCTTTAGCTTTAGCGACAAATTCTTGGATGCCAGCACTGCCCGCCGTACCAATGGCCTCGATATTTTTAGCGGTATTGTAAAGACTACCACCCAGAAAGTTATATGATGCTTCGGCCATCGACGGCGTGTCATTCGCCGCCGCTGCAATCGATTGCCTGAAATGCTCGGCCTTGATATTGGCAAGCTCGGTAAAGCCCTCTTGGGAGTGCCCTTCTCGTATTTCAAGATTTCTATCATGCTGGGCTTCGATGCTTGTCTCACCACTGGCAATTTTTCCCGAGGCCGAACTGATTTTGGTTTGAGCACGCTGATCCAGTGATTCGGTTTCTGGCCGCGGGTCTTTGAGATCGGCCTGTTCGACGATAGCTTCAACCCTACTTGTTTCCGGTACTTTGGTTTTCAGCGATTCATTTCGGCTGGCATTCCAGCTTTGATCGGCTTGCGGCGCATTAAAGGCATCACCGAGCAGTTGGTAACCCGAGATTTGTGCCTGGTGTGATTGCTGATCATCCAGTGTTCGGTAACTGGGTGATGAGAAGCCGGTCAATAACGACATGCCGGCGGCGGCATAGGCTTGATCGGCATCGCTGATCCAACCGGTGGCTTTCCATTGTGAGGCCAGTCGCTGCGTATCGCCGCGCAAACCGTATTGATCCAACGCCTGATCCAGGCGCTCCATCAACGTGTTGTCATTAGCGATTTTGTATCCCGTCTCCGCCGCACCGAAACTGGCTTGTGTCCCGAAGCGTTGTTGGGCCGATAGGGTTTGTTGATAGGATTCGCTGGCGGATACCGCATCGGTTGCGCTGTGTTGCAACGAGGATAACGATTGATTTTGCAGTCCCATTGAGGCGACGTTTCGGGTGCCGGTTTGCGCATCCAGTGCCAGGCTTTTCGCCAACCCGGCTTGATAGCCCTGACTATCGTTGACCGTTTGGCTGATGTCCGCGGCAATCGCATCGGACTTGTCCTGACTGACTTTGAAATCGTTCTGCAAGCGGCCGGAAATGGCACCGCTCAATTGGTCGTTACCGAGCTTGGCCCCGGCATTGGCACTGCCGGCCACCAACGCCGAGAATTGATCGGCGGAAATCCCGGTATCGGCATGTTTCTTGGCAAAGGCCTCGCCAAACTGACGGTTATAGGCATCGGTATAACTCGAACTGCTGGCGATTTGATTGCCCAACGAACGGCTGTCAAACGCATCACTGGTGATACTGGCCGACTTCGACGCAGTCGATGACACGCTGTGCATGAAGCTGCTGGTGGCTTGTTCCGAAGCGCTGTAAGCCGACGACACCGCCGCACTCATGTCCTTGCCGGCTGTAAAGGTGGGTAGCACTTTGTCGACACCGGTTTGGGTGACCGCCGACAATGGACTGTATTGATGCTGCGCTTGCGCATTCAAAACCGGCGCCGGGCTGATCACATCGGGCGTGGCAATTCTTTCGTTAATGGTGTCGCCGCCATCCATCCGCCCCAGGAAATGGGTGGCCGTTACCGCACCACGATAGATCAGCATCAAGGTAATGGCCGGTGTTGACGCCGCCAACATGCCGCCAATCGACAACCATTGCTGCAATTCCATATCCAGCTGGTAAATACCCATCATCGACGGCAGATTGTAGGTGGCCGTGGTCAGTGCCGCCATCTTGCCGGCGGCCGACATTTGGATGAACAGATTGATCACCGCCAGTATCGGCATCCACAATTGGATCCACAACAACATCGAGAAGTAGCCGATATTCATTCGGATACCCACATTGCCCAGCATCACCACGAAGGCCATGATCGGTGCGATGGCATAACTCAAACCTTCGATGAAGGCCATCATGGGCCGGACGATCTTGGCAAACAAGGTTTGTTCAGCGGCCCATTGGGTATTGCGTTGCTGGATGGCTTGTTCGACCATGGCTGCCTTGTTCCAATGCAAACCGTCTTCATGCCGGCCGATCACGCCTTTCTCGAACATCGGCAGGATGGCCGACATCAGCATGTAATCGGCGGCATCGACTACACCAGGCCCTGCCAACGCGTCGAAGGCATCCTGTATTTTCGGCACCGTGTCGGCTGCCGCCGGCACACCCAAGGTCGGTTGCAACAAGCCTTCCAACGCCGTCGCGAAATTGCCATTGGCCACCACGCTCAAATCGGCCCAGGCATCCGTACAGGTTTTGGTTTGCGGTTGGCCGCCGACAAAGATTTGGGTCATGTAAATGTCGGAATCAAAGCGGATAGCATTCAACGGATCAGCATCGCGCAAGATGGCATCCACCGATTTCTGGTTCAGATCGACACCGGTCAACGTGCATTCGCGCACATAATTGGCAAACGAGGTTTCCATATCGCTGCCGGCATTCGGCATATTGGCCGCACCCAAGTTAATTCTGGACAACAAATTCTTCCGCACCGCCGTCAAGGTTTGCAAACTATCGGCAAAGCCATTGCCGGTCATCGACGGTGTGGCAAAACCTTGTTCGAACAATCGCGTGGTCCGATAGCCCATGTTCGACATCACGCTACCCACGACCGCCGGACCCAACGGTACATTATCAACGACCACCACGCTACCGGTATAGGCATCCTCGACCGACACCCGCACCGACGGCGCATACAACATCAGCCACAACACATACGCCAGCAATAAATCCTGGTAACGAATGCCCCGACCATCCCAATGCAATAATGCCCGCAGCATGACGATGATGACACCGATCAAGCCACCGACGGCCGCGGCGGTGCGGTAATCGCCGGTCCCGGAGATCATCGCGATCGCATTCAGTACGGCTTGCAAATAGGCGGAATCGCCCACCGAGAAGATTTCAAACATGGGCGACCTGCCTATTAAACAACGAGGGAGAAAACCATCATGGAGACAAGAAATGCGAGTTTAAGGACTGGGCCAAGCCATCCCGGAAGCCGGCAACTGCGCCACGGTACCGTAATGCTTGGGCTTCACGGTATTCATCAATTGCTGGTAAAACGCCATCAGGGTTTGAGGATTACCATAACGACCGGCGATGGTGACGTATTCGTCCTGGATCTGCTCGCGGGCGTCCTTCAAGGCATCCATCAGCAATTTGGCGTAGGCGTGGTCGTTCATGTGCGCCGCGGTCTGCACAGCATTCAGTAAATCGTTGACGATCAGTTGTGCCAATTCCAAGGCAATCACCGGTGCCGCTTCTTCGGCCCAGAGTTTGGCGATGCCGGCGTCTTCCCGTGCCAGGTTATGGATCATGCCGCCAATAGCATCCGGTACGGTTTGCATGAAGGCTTTTTCGCTATCAGTGATTTGGCCGGTGTTGGTCGAGAATTTGTAAATCAAGCCGTTGCCGCTATTGGCCGAACCCAACAGGATGTCCATCACTCGCTGTTTCAAGCCGACCAGATTGACGTTTTGGACAATGGGTTTCAGACACTGGTCGGCATCGTGACCATCCGAACAAGTGTACATCCTGACGGTTTGATAACTGTTGCCGGCATCGTTACCGTACATCAAATCCTTGATTCTTAAGATCGGTGGCGGCGCGTTGATGGCATTGTTCTCGCCTTTGCCGTCGGGCGCGGCTTGCGGCGCATCGACGATCACGGTGCCGGAAATACTCATCGCCGCTTCCAGCAAACTGTTACCGCCAAACCGGAACCAGCCGCCGGCGTTCTGATTGACCAAGGCCCGCCAGACCAGATTACCTTGAATGATCTTGGTCATATCAGTCGGGTCGTTCTGCTTGATCTGCTGTACCGGATCACCCAAGGTACTGGTATTGGTCCAGCTGGAAAACACATCCGAAATGCCTTGGGTAAATGAGGCATTGGACAAATTGGTTTTGCTTTGCAAATCGAAGGCTTTGACCGTATCGTTGACCAAGCCTTGCGCCAAGCGGCAGGAGTTGCTGAACATCTGGTTCATTTCCTGGATTTTCTTTTGCAGGTCGGTCATTACCGATGCGCACCAAGGACACATGGCGCCAACGGCCAACTGAAACGCATAGCCTGAAGCATTGGCGGCCACATTGCGTAGCAATTGCACGAATTGGTTGAAGTTGATGAAACTGAAGCTGCCAGCGAACAAATCGATGCCGCCACAACCGGCACTGAAGGATGGCGGCACGAACGAGACCAAATTGGTGTTGGTGATGCCATTGCGCGCCACCAGACTGCCGCCGGTGATTACACCACGGCGCTGCCCCAAATGCGCGGTCGGCGCCGTGAAATTGGTCATGGTGCCGAACATGCTGTCCATTTCCTGTTGCAGGTCCGCATAGGCTGGAACGGCACTCTCAACCAACAAAATCAACACCAGCAGCTGACGATGCCGCAGAGACAATGAAAACGAAGTCATGGCGTGCTCCTCATTTGCGCACTGCGTTGCAATGCCTGGATCAATGACAGTGGATCTTGAGTGACCGCAGGGCTGATGCTACCGGCGTCCGGTAACAGCATCGGCGTGTTACGAATACCCTGGGTGGTTTGGTATTGCGAGGCATCGATCCAACCGGCTTCCTTGGCGGCCAGCAGAATCCGACCGGTGAGTTCTTCCAGTGACAATGCACCTTGCGCCAACGGCACGATTTGCTTGGGTGGTTTCATCAGATACAGCGCCGGCGTCTGTTCAACGCCCAACATCGCGGCCTGACCGCTATCACGTTTGAACTGACTGAAAAAGCCGTTCGGCATGGGTAAACCATCCAACGACACGGGATAAATCTTGAATCCGTAGGCGTTTTCCAGCATGGCCAGAATTGGTGCCTGCACATGGCAATAAGGACAATCGGACCGGAAGAAAAACAAAATGCCGGCTTGGGCGGCAATCGCTTTCAAGGCGCGTTCGGCCACCACGCTGGCTTGGTGATTGGCTTCATTGGCCGCATAGGTCGCCACCGGTCGGCGTACCGTTTCATCGAGTTGCGGATCTGACATCACCACGTAGCGGGCGGCATTGGTAAAGCGCTCGGCTTTGTCCATCATGACCCGCTGCAGGTAGTAAAACGCCGCTACATTCTCGGGACTCGGATCGTCGATCGCCTGATTCAGATAATGCTCAAGGTTTTGCTTCAACCAGGCCGAGGACAGGGGTTGGGGTTCTGCAGAGGGCTTGGCTTGTGTTTTGGTTTTGGGTTCGATTTCAGCCTCAACATCACTGGACGGTTTGATGTCAGACTTGGGTTTGTCCTGATCGGCTTGAATTTCGGTTTGGGAATTTTTAACCGGCTCCGGCAACACCTCATACCAAAACCAGCCGCGCTGTTTGTCGGAGAAATAGGAAACCTCGGGCGCGCTGTCTTTTCCCATCGCCACTGAGGCTCTGAGACACAAGCTCATGATGATCGGCAAAAAAATGGCATTTCGGTTCATCGCGCTATTGTCCGTCAGATTTTCCCAGCGACTTTTGCAGCTGACGACGAAAACGCCATCAGCTGCAAGCTGGTTCGAAAAGCGATCGCAGATCGCGACCGTAACGTCAGACGACCGCAAATTCGGCGTCAACTGCAATCGGCATCCCATATCGGTCGCCTAAAATGCTGGCGTTATTGCGAACGGACGATACCCCACAAATCCCAATTGGAAATTCGACTTTGGATTTCCCTACGCTAGTAGGGAAACGTGGCAAATGTAATCAGCCGGAAGCCCGAAGTAATTTCCTCGGTAGGCATGAATCACGCCGATTTGCTAAGGCAATGCCTAAGTGAATCATTGAGAAAATGACAGTGATATGCCTACTGCGGTAGGGATTTAAGGTGTAAACACCTATGCACTGAGGCACTTTCCAAGTGCCCGCAATGAACAGAAAATCCCGTTAGGCATTGTCCATATCTATCCCTACAGTTAAGTAATAGGAAAATTCATGTCCAGCGAACAACTTGTCACCGCTCAATCCACTCTCACCGAACATGACATACTGCATTGGGTCGAAACCCGGTGCGATCATCTCCAGGCGCAAGCCAAAGTGCTAGTCGACGATTATTGGAGACAATTGAAAAGCCAACGCCAGAAACACAGCAAAAGCGAATCGGGCCGAATTGGCGTCCGCATCCGCTGCCGGGAAAACCAACGCGCTTTCAGCATTGAGTGGTACCGCATGGCCACATTGCGACAAAATGGTCAAAACAAGCCCATTGCGCAGTACGTTAAGAAAGGCCGTGGCTATCGTTATCCGCTCGGCAACCTGCTGAAGAACGAACCCGCCTGGGAGACGGAATTAGTCGAAGAACTGGAAACCGAGTTTGCTCATATCCGGCAACAGCTCGATCGGTTGGGAAAAATTCGGGATGCGGTGCAGCGATATTGCAAGGTGATTGATGCCAACGAAAACAACAAATTCGTTAGTTGAGGTGCCGATACACAAGCATTACGCCAATAAATCTAACATGAATTTAAGTGCCTGTTCGGCCAATTGCTGTTACTTCACCGCCTTGCAGTAATAGGAAGAGCAACTCGAGTGGAACCGGACAAAGCACCTTCTCGGAAAGCGCGGCTAGGTGCTCACCCCTTGGAATATCAGACAAAACCACATTCTATAAATTTATGATGGGGTCGCTTGATTGATTTCCCGGTTTTTGGTGAGTTGGTTACGTACGACGGCAGCGTAAGTCCTGCCCACCCTGACTTCGGCGCCATCTTTCATGACGGCAATCATAGCGGCGAACGGCGCTTGTTTTATGCGGGCAATGGCGTTGCGCTGCACGATGGCGCTACGGTGGATACGAATGAACTCTTCGGGATTGAGGCGCTTTTCCAAGGCGGTCAACGTTTCGTGGTAGAGGTACTCCGCGCCATCGACATAAATGCGCACGTAATCGCGCTCGGCCTGGATTCGAGTGATCTTGTCCTCGGTGACGCGGATGTGTTCTCCGCGGACTTTGACCCAGAATTGGTTGTATTGCTTGGGTTGTTCGTGCAAGGCGCGCTTGAGGGCGGCGATGGTTTCTTGCAATTCGGCAATGCGGTCGGTTTGGTTGCGTGCGGCAATTGCGACTTTTGCCCTTTCCATCGCCTGTTCAAAACGGCCAGGTTCGACGGGTTTGGTGAGGTAATCGACGGCGTTGGCTTCGAATGCCCGCAATGCATGATGATCGAAGGCGGTGACGAAAACGACGATGGGCGGCTCCGGGCCTAATTGTTCCAATACGTCGAAACCGCTGCCTCCGGGCATCAGAATATCCAGCAGCAGGATATCCAGCTGCAATTCGAGTGCTTTGCAACGGGCTTCCGCCACGTCTGCTGCTTGCTCGATGCGGTCGACCCAATCCAGTCTGCCCAGCATGCGAACCAACCTGCGCCGGGCGAGCGGTTCGTCATCGACGACGAGCACGGTGAGACCCATCATGCATGCCTCCAGGGTAAGTTCATGGCGACGCGGTAGCGGCCGGGTGAAATACATCCAGATGAAAAGTGTGCTTCTTCTTGAAACCTGGCGCGTAAGCGTTCTTCTATGTTACGCAATCCAACGCCCATGCCTGGAAGGCGACTACCTTTGGCGTCGCCGCACGGCATGTCGTTTTCCACGGCAATATGCAGCCGGTCTGCGATACGGGAAGCGCTAAGCACGATTTCGACTTGACCGCTGGTGGCACCAACACCGTGTTTGATGGCATTTTCGATCAATGGCTGGAGGATCAGGCTGGGAACGAGGGCATCGCGCGCGTTTTCCTGGATGATGGTTTTGAATGTCATACGGTCTGAAAATCGCTCGCGTTCGATCTCCAGATATTCTTCCTGAAGGGCTATTTCGTCGGCGAGCGACACGTCGTGCATAGGATCGAGCGAAAGTGTGGTGCGCATGAAAGTCGAGAGTGACAGCACCATGCGCTCGGCGCGTGTGGCGGCGCCTTCCTCGATCAGACCGGCAATGGAGTTGAGCGTATTGAACAGGAAATGCGGATTGATCTGGTATCGCAGCGCTTTCATTTGCGCGGAAAGTGCTTCTTCCCGAACTGCGGCCAATTGGCGTTCCCTGTCTCTGACATCAAAGCTGTATAAAAGTGTAAGAAACGCACAAGACCAACCAAAGAACATAGCCCAGCACATAAATAATACTATGATGTTGTCCATCAATGAAAAATTTAGGTTCGTGGTGGCGTAGAGGATTTTGTAAAACTCTTGTGTGAGGATGAAATCCACAATGGAAACGATGGCGGAGATAAGGAAGCATATAACGATGTTGTGAATCATCTTGTTTTTTCGCAGATGCCAGACTGCAATCGACATGATGAAAAAAGATGTAAGTCCGGAGACAATTTCGACCAGCGCAGAATGATCGACGAAGGCCGCCGGAACGTGTAGGTATGATTCCGGGGCAGGAATAAATGCAGACAGGCCGTAGAATAAAGCGGCCAGGAGCAGGTAGCTTATTCCCAGCCTAAATGCCTCTCCAAAGAGGGATTCACGAGGAGGTATTCCATCCTCGATCTGAAGTTTTAAAGACTGAATGGTCTTACGTCTGGCAAGAGACTTGTGGTCCGGCTTAGGCTTACGCATCAATTTCTCGCCGGCAGGCTGTAAGCCGAATAATAAACTTTGCAATTGCAGAACGATTCTGAATATTTTGTTTGTGGCGCAACAGCATTTTATTTTCCAATTATTCGCTCGCTCACAACAATTAAAAACGTAACAGCGGGAGCAGCAATATTCACCCAATGATTTATCGATAAGGCACAAAGCCTGCCACGTAAATCATTGCAATAGGTATTTCGGCATGCTTTCACCGGGCGGCGGTTGTTATGGTTCACTACTTTGGCGTGGCCATTTCCACGCATAATGGATAATCAGGGAAAGCAGAACAACTTCTACAACTGCTCCAAACACCATATGTATCCATGCCTCGCCTGCCAAATTGAACAACGTAAAAGGAATGTAAACCGTGGCGACGATTATGTTTGTCCAGCGATTTCCTTTAGCGGTCAAGGCAACGGAGAGAAAAATCATGAGCGCTGGAATCGTTACCAAGGCTAATCCTGCCAATAGAGCCGCTTGTGTAATGTCAAATACGAACATTTTTCCTGCCAGGATATCTCCTATGGAACCCGGCATATACAAGTGGAAATAATCGACATAGATGTAGAGAAACATTAGCGCAGTCCATAGAGCCGCGAGTTGCACTTTTATGTTGATTTTTATGTCTTCTAGCATGTGTAGCTCCTTTTAGTTTTGTGAACCATGACATTGATGACTGCCTCGATTAGGCCGATCCCGTGCCGCTGGCGCAAAATCCGTATGAGGCTGCGCTGGCCACCAGTTCGGCGTTGATACGAGAAGTAAACCCTGCTCATGCACTTCTCCAAGGCAGAGTAATGGCTGCCCTGTAACGGCTGGGGGATATTCGGCCCGCGAGAAAGCTAGCGTCATCCTGAAAACGCACGCGCAGACGCTCATCCACGTTGCGCAGACCCACACCTATGCCTGGGCGGTAATTAGCGAATGCATCGTCACGCGGCATATCGTTTTCGACAATCACATGAAGCCGGTTATCTTCGCGATAGGCGCTGAGCGTAATTTCTACGGAGCCAACCGTCGCACCGACGCCATGTTTGATCGAGTTTTCAATCAGAGGCTGAAGGATAAGGCTGGGAACAAGGGCGGACTTCACGTCGTCCTGAACAAAAATTTTGAATGACATACGGTCGGCGAATCGCTCGCGTTCGATCTCCAGATACTCTTCCTGTAACGCGATTTCGTCGGCGAGCGATACATCGTGCATGGGCTCTAGGGCAAGTGTGGTGCGCATAAAGGTAGAGAGCGAAAGCACCATTCGTTCGGCGCGGGTAGCGGCACCTTCTTCGATCAGCCCGGCAATCGAGTTGAGGGTATTGAACAGAAAATGCGGATTCACTTGGTAGCGTAGCGCACGCATTTGCGCGGATAACGCCTCCTCACGGGCCGCGACTAGCCGAAGCCCACGCTCATGAAGCTCGAAACTGAACATTAGGCTGATGTAGAGACAGGACCACCCAAAAAACAAGGCAGCGCCAAGCGCCGTGTCGTTGATGTAATTGTTCCAGTTGTAGTCTGACAGTTGCGGCAGTGGGTAGGCAGCTTGAGCGGCATAGCCAAATCCGGCCCAAACCGGCGCTGCTGCTAAGGAGATCAAGAAGGAGGACAGGATAAAAATTGGCAGCGAGCTTTCCGATGGCCCGCGAAGTGCTGCCCGCTTATGCAATTGAAACAACGCATAGGAAATAACCGTTGTGAATAGCCAGCCTGATCCGTATCGAAGGATTTTCTCAGCAATATAGATCGCATGCTGAGCATATCCAACTGACGAGACCGTCTTAAGCGCATACAGAACAACGGATGAAGAGAACGCGCCCCCCCAGTAGATCAGGCCGAAACGAACCTGGGCTTGGCTGATGGTGCAATCTGATGATGATTTCGTCGGTTTCATGACGGCATTATCCCCTGTCACAACTTTCTCACAAGTGTGTTTAGTCGTCGAATTGTCGCCATTCGCAGAAATTTTTCGCCTTCGTAGAAGTTTGGTAGCGCTTGGAAGAAATTGAAGAGAAAACGCGAACAGGCATTTTTACAATACAACCAAGTCAAGTGAGAGCCTGCAAGCCAAGGTTAATTTTCGGAACCCGGTTCAGTCTGATTATTGCCTGCCGCTGTCCGGTTTGGGCAGGCACTGAATTGGGGAACCGGAAAACACAGCATTGAACGCAGGCGTGGCCAAAGTTCATTTGATCCTCATGCGAGGCACTAAAGTTTTGCCGGCTAATTCTATACGTTAGGCATATCGTTACGCTCCTATGCCCAGCGTTTCTTTGACTTGGAGCGGGGGAAAATCAAATGGCACATAAAGTTCTAGCGGTAGCTCTCTTTTTGATGTTTTCCGGTTGCGCAACAACCGGAAATAATACTTCTGCTCAAGGCAGAAACTATGCCGAGAACAAAATATCAATGGCTATTGGCCGTGAGATTGGCAATTTTAAAATCACCAATTCTCAGGCCACAGATGCTCCGGCCGGTTATAACGGCATGCAGTACACCGTTAAAACGGATGATGGAGCCACCTTTAAATGTGAAATTTTAGAGCCGTCCGGGTTTGGTCAGTTCGCGTCGTGGGGTATGGCAAGCGGGGCAGATGCCATGTGCACGGATTTTACCAAAGGCTCGAGCGACATCGGGAAAACCAACAATGCGAACTGCAACGCCTTGCTTCGAGCTGCGGGCAAATGCTGACGCTCCTTCGAGCAGACTCGTGACTAATTTACTAACTATCTCCGACACCTGTGATTGCATTCCGTCGTCGATTAATCGCTGTTCGCAGAATTTTTTCTCCTTCGCAATCGCATGGCGACCATTGAAAGAATTTGAATAGAGGCGGCAGACAGGGCTTTTTACAATGCTGTCACGGTGTAGAGATTGTGATGACTTTTTAAATTTTAAAGACGAATTCTTTGGAGAAATACGATGAAACGTCGAACTCTTTGCTGTGCACTATCGGTGTGTAGTTCATTAATGATTGAAAGCGCGCACGCGCAGTTGTTTGATCGCGGTGGCGGCCTTATTTACGACAGCGACCTGAATGTCACCTGGCTGGCCGATGCCAATTATGCGCAAACCAGCGGTTATGACAGCGATGGCCGTATGAATTGGAACGAAGCGAATGTCTGGGTCGCCGGTCTGGAGTACCACGATACTGTTCGTAACGTAACCTACAGCGACTGGCGGATGCCGACAATGGTCGATTTGGGCGCTCAAGGCTGCAACTATGCCTATAGCGGCACCGATTGTGGCTATAACGTCGATACCGCCAGTTCCGAATTGGCTAGCCTCTTTTACGGAGCGTTAGGCAATAAGGCCTTGGTCAACGCCAGCGGCCAGCAGCAACTCGAATACGGTTTGATCGACGACCCCAACAATCCCAACGACGAGTCGCTGTTCAGCAACCTCCTGGCGGATTATTACTGGTTCGGCACGCCATACAACCAATCCGGAACTTATGCATGGTCCTTTCGGTTTGTCACAGGCGAGCAAAAATACCATTTGGCGGCCGGCAGCCTGATGCGAGTCATGGCGGTGCGAGACGGCGATGTGGCTCCGGTGCCGCTACCAGGCGCGGTTTGGTTGTTTGGAGCGCCGTTATTGGGTTGGATGGTCAATCGACGTCGTCCTGTAGCTGCCTGATCGATCAAGGCCAAACGACTCCTATTCTCGCTTGGCCCGTCGTGCAACGATTTTTTCAACTTTCAGGAACAACATCATGAATACGCTTATTTCGAGTAAATCTCGGTGGATACTGTCGGCGCTATTGACTGGCGGCATCAGTATGTCCGCTAATGCCGCATTGCTGGACAGAGGCAACGGCATGCTTTACGACACGGTTCTAAACGTAACCTGGCTGCAGGACGCGAACTACGCTAAAACCAGCGGTTACGATGCCGATGGCAAGCTGGATTGGTATGGCGCGGTGGCCTGGGCCGAACAACTTGAATTCGGCGGCTACGGCGACTGGCGTTTGCCCAGCATCAAGCCGGTCAACGGCGTGGCCTACAACGAAAATTTTACCGACGACGGCTCGTCCGACTACGCCTTTAACGTCAGCAGTCAACAGTCCGAGCTCGGCTACATGTACTTCGTCAATCTGGGCTTGACCGCGTTTCAGTTTCCGGATGGCAGCGACAACCCCAACTTCGGTATTTACCGCAACGGCGATACTGGCGGGCAAAACGACGTCGGCCTAGTGAAGAATCTGCAGTCCTTGCAGTACTGGTCGGGCGACGAAGTGCCTGCCCGCCCCGACGAAGCTTGGTTTTTCGATACCGCGCTGGGTAGTCAGCAGAATTACTATAAAAGCGGTGCGTTCAGCATTGGCTACGCTTGGGCCGTCCGCGACGGCGATGTGGCGGCTGTGCCTCTCCCCGGCGCAGTCTGGTTGTTCAGTAGTGTTGTGATGGGATTCTTGTATAGCGGGCGGTCCAAAGCCGACAATACTCAAACGGCTTGAGCCAGCCATCCATCTAAGACAAAGGGGAAACACGCATGAAAAAGCAAACAATGGCCGTTCTGCTGGCGGCAACCCTGAGCATTGGCACGGCGAACGCGGCGACTACCGTGGTCGATTTCGAGGGTATCTACGATTGGGATCTGGTCGACGGATACGGCGGCTTGTCCGGTTGGGAGTCAATGAGAAGTCAAGTATCGAGTTATCACGACTTCGAATTACATGGCCCGGAATTGGGTGAAAACCGGTTGCATACTCGTGACGGTGAGCTGACGTTCGATCAGGGCCCGGTGGTTTTCGAGGGCATGTATTACAACTATTGGGGTTATGACACTGACATCAGTTTTTCGCTGTTCTATCAAGGGCGGCAGGTCTACAGCTCGCCTCTCGACGCGGAAAATCAACCGTTCGATATTTACTGGCTGGCATCGGGATATGCCGGGCTGGTCGATAAAATTCAGTTCCACGGTCAATCGGGTGATGGATTCATTATTGACAACCTGACCTATTCCACCTCGCCGGTACCTGTGCCGGCGGCTGGCTGGCTGTTCGTGAGCGGTCTGATGGCGTTTATAACTCGTCGGCGCAATGCATGACGGGGAGACGGGGTAACCGCTAGCGCGACAGCGTTTTCTGGGTAGCTGATAAACACTGTTCGGATCGATAGCGTCCAATCGGTTTGATAAAAAGTTTGTCACCTTCAGTGTATCCAACAAAGGATGGAATTCGTGTCGTTGTCCCCCAATCGCCCGGATCTCGGCATACACTGATTGGTGACTTCTTGTCAGTTTGAATTAGCAGGATTTTGAAATTTGTATGTATGTCTTTAGCTTCAAAACCATTATTTCCTTGTTGCTTGCAACGCTGCTGCCTGCTTGTGCGTCGTTGCCAAACAAGGCCACGACTCAAATTGATGACCGACGGGTGGAGTACGCCTTAACCGGCAATGGAAACCAGACGGTCGTGTTCGAAAACGGCCTCGGCGGCACGATGGATTGGTGGGCAAAAGTGATACCCGAACTCAGCGGCAATATCACTGCATTTGCATACAATCGCCCCGGATACGGTAACAGCGAGTCCGCACCCACCCTACGTGATGGACAACATATTACCGAAGAACTGCGCTTGTTACTGCGTGCCAAACATCTGCCGCCGCCTTACATTCTGGTAGGGCATTCCCTGGGTGGTTTATACATGCAACTGTTTGCTAGGCTTCATCCTGATGAGATAAGTGCATTGATTCTGGTGGATTCGACTCATCCTGAACAACTCAAAGGCGATGGCGCCTATGAAAACTGGCCTTGGTGGGGGCGCATGCTATTTCAGTTGATAACTTCAGATGTCGAAAAACAGGAATTTGACGCCATAGACACCACTGGCGAGGCAGTATTGTCCATCCCGACTTTTACCGGAAAACCAGTAGTTGTGCTTAGTGCGTTACAGCCTCTTGAACAAACATCGCCCTTAGCAAACGATGCTAATGCAAAACGCCGTGATCTAGCCCGACTGTATCCTGGCGCCAAACAAATCTGGGTCGATAGCGGCCACGCCGTGCCGCTAGAAATGCCCGAATCTGTTGTTGCGGCAATTCGTGATGTGTTGGAGCGACAATGACGCTATTCACGGCGGATTGACAACACGAATAGACCGTTCAGAACGTGTGAAGAATGAATCCAACTTTTTAGGTGCCTGGCTCGGCCTGGCTGCATCACTGTACTGGCTCTGCGGAGTGATTTATTTACCGACTCTGTTGTCGAATTATGATGCTATCAGCCAGACCATTAGCGAGTTGAGTACCATTTCGACACCGCTCGCAAACCGAATCAATTTTGGCTGGTCGTTACCATTAGGCTTATTGCAATGCTGGGCTGTATTGACCGAATACCGGCAGCAATATGTTACGGTAGAGGTTCGCAAGGGATTGGCAGCGTTTGGTTGCATTGGAGTCGCCTACGTGGGATGCAGTTTTTTTCCGTGTGATCTGGGAGCGCCCCTCTGGGGTTCATGGCGTCAAATGATTCACAATGCGTTCGGCGGGCTTGAATACGTCGGCGGAGGTTTGGGATTATTACTATTTGGGAGAGCCAGACGCGATAACTACCGATTGGCCAAGGTACTCCAATTGTCCGGCCTATTAGTATGGTTGGGTTTGCTGTTAATGACTGTTCCAGGGTTGTTTGGTTTTCGAGGAGCGGTGCAACGCAGCATTGAAGCCATACTGTTTGGCTGGTTGACGTTGGGAAGTATCAAAAACCTCACCGGGACCATGCTATGGCCCGTATCCGACTGTTTGAATGAAGTGAAAGCGCTGAAAAAAACCCGATGATGAGCCATCGAGTTTGAGTCAGCGACTGGGGTTCTTAGGATAGTAGCATAACAATCCAACAATAGCCCAAGGCATAGATAGGAATTCATGCAAACTATCACAAACATTCGTTTCGACAACGAAATCCTTACTATCACCGTCCCTATATATTGATTAAAAAAAGATTATATATAGATTAGCACCCTCAAATTTCTGTACAAGAAAATCGCCACAGCCCACGAATAGCATAGCCTGCGGCGATTTCACAATTTGCTCGAAGCGTCGGTCTAATGCCGTGTCAAACGTCGGCCTAATGCCGTGCTTTTTGTCGGTCTAATGCCGTGCCCGTCGGTCTAATGCCGTTACCTTGTCGGCCGAATGCCGTGCCTCCGTCGGTCTAATGCCGTATCCGCGTCGGCCTAATGCCGTATCGAGAGGCTTCGGCCGACCCAAAATAGCGTCGGTCTAATGCCGTGCTTTTTTAGTGCTGCTGGTCGACGAGAAATCGCTGTTGACTGGGCGTCGGCTGGCGTTTGATTTTCACCATGTCATCAGCGAATTCAAAGCTAGCCAAAGTGCCGATGTTCACCAAGGCCTCCAACGCTTTACCCAGTCGATACTTGAAATCGCGGATGGTTTTCGCGCCACTACCGCTCAGCCGGTGAATGGTGGTAATTTTCATCGGGAACGGAGCGGCATGGGACGACAAAAAACCGTGTAACCATAAGGCCAAGGGTTGTTTGCGCAATTTCTGCCGCTGCTCGAATTCAATGTAGGTGTAGCCGTCCTCGAACAGGCGTAGCATAGATTCGGTCAATTCCACCACGTAGCGCTGTGTTTGTTCATCACGGTAATAGCGCAAAAAGCCTTTTTCACCAAAGGCATCCCGGCCGTGAAAGGTGATCTCCACAAAGGCGCCGCCCAAACGGGCCATCGCTTCCTTCAACCATTCATGTTGGCTTTTGCCGCTACCACGCCCCAATGCCGTCAACAGGGCATGAGCGCTGAAGGTCACGCTAAATCCCGGTAATTGTTGGCGGGACAAATGCACGATCTGCATCCAGACATCGAGGTCCGATTGATTGAGCTGTATGCCGAGGTAACGCACCTCGATCCCATCGACCGCCGCCAACAGTGTTCGTTTTTTGTAGGCAATACGTTCCTTTCCCTGGATGCCGGCGAACAATGCGCTCCGTAAACAGGCATTCGGTGTACCGCGAATTGCCGACGGCCAGTTGGGTAAAGACTTCAAGGGTTCGACGACCCGCAATTTGGCTTTTCTCCGCTCAGTCAGAGACTGAAAACGTTCGGAGAGATTGTCGAGCGAATGGTTTGAGCTATTGCTGTCCATGACGGCCGCCTCACTTCTTCAGGTTGCCAGGGTTGCAACCATGGCTCAGAACGTTGTGCGGGATAGTCATGGTTCTTACTAACGCCAGCTCCTGCGGTGTCATATCGAGTTGGTGATGGCAATATTTTCGCCAGGCGCGTTCGATGACCCGTGCATCGTCATCCTGGTTATCTCGGATGTTGGACGTGCTGACATTGAGTACGCGGTCCGAGGTGTCTTCACTTGCCACGTAAACGCCAAGCGGCTGATCGACTTGCCTGACGACGTGTTCCATTGCTGCAGTTCGCATCACTGAACCGCCCAATCCACCTGTCCGCCAAGCATTATCCAGACGCCAGGGTTGTTCGGGTTGAATCGGCACTATCCATTCGATAACGGTCTCGCTCACGGCGGCATCGGGCCGATTCAGCGAAGTACAGGCCGTGCCGCACAGCATGGGCACAAGACAATGGATTACGAGCGATTTGAATTTCATGAGAGCTCCAGGGTAATTAAAGGGAGCTCGTTACACTAAACACTCTTTTGCGAGGCCTGCTTGCAGCTGACGTCGAATTCGTCGTCGGCTGCAAGCGACGATTGAAAAATTCCCGGCAAGATGCAGCGTTATGGAAAATACGCCTTCGACTCTCATTACCCGCATCCGCCAACGTCTGTTTGGCGTCGAGTCCGCGCCTGTCGCTCAAGTTGCGACAACGATTGATGAGGACGTGCCGCGTTACCCGCCGTTCATGAAGGGTCTGCCGGCGGCACCGGTAGAACGCATCCTATCCAGCCAAACGGAGCTGATTGCGGCCATTGAACAGGCGCTGGCCATGCCGGATAGTCTTTATCAAACCATAGCCGCGCCGGTCATACGCCGTTATGCAGCCTTCAGCCACTTATTGCCGGCTTCGGAATCTCATCATCATCGCGGCGCCGGTGGCTTGTTTCGGCATGGTCTGGAAGTCGCCCATTGGGCCACTTTGGCATCCCAAGGCAGTTTGTTTGCCACCGCTGCCTCGCCCAAGGAACGAAAAGCACAAGAAGTACGCTGGCGTCTAGCGGTCTGTTTTGCCGGGCTATTGCATGACATCGGCAAACCGGTCGCCGATATCGCCGTGGTCGACTCACAGGGACAACATACCTGGAACCCTTGCGATGAAAATATCACCGACTGGGCTGTGCGACATGAGATAGACCGATACTTTCTGCGCTGGCGGGATAACCGCCATAAACGCCATGAACAGTTTTCGGCCTTGGTGATCGAGCGTGTCCTCACCCGCGAAGCGCGCACATTCATCCTGGAGTCTGGCCCGGACATCATGCAGGCCATGCTGGAAACCATTAACGGTTTGGACCGCGGCTCCAAAGTTTACGCACTGGTGATCACCGCCGACTGCAAAAGCGTGGAACGGGATTTGAAAGCGCACTACCAAAACATCGACTCGGCCTTGGGCATGCCGGTGGAAAAGTACTTGTTCGACGCCATGCGCCGCTTGGTCAAGTCCGGTCAATGGACCGTCAACGAAAAAGGTGCTCGACTATGGCGTTTTGAGGATGGCCTGCATATCGTCTGGCGTGCCGGTGCGCAAGACATCGTCACCCTGCTGACCAAGGACAAAGTGCCCGGCATTCCGCGCGACGAAGACACCTTGGCGGACATCCTGATCGAACGCGGTTTGGCAATCCCTAAGTCCTGGCCGGATGGTCGGCAATACCGTTATTGGCAAATGCAGCCAGAGGGCTTGGACAATCCGCTGTATCTGTTGCGACTGAAATCTGCGGAACTCATTTTCAGTGGCGAGCCGCCGCTCGTGGTTGAAGCGCGCGAAATCAAAGAATCGGATGCGACCATCGTAAAAGCCGAGCCCGTTACCAGTCAGGCACCAAAACTCAGCAAACCGGCAAAACCCAAGAACGTCGCGGTTATGAAGCAACCCCAACGCACTGATAAGCCTAAGCCCGTTGAGCCACAAGATCCCCAGATAGAACCTGCTCAAGACACGAGCGCTGAACTCGATCTACCGGTCCACGAATCGGCACCAAGCATTTCAAATTCCTTGCCATCAAATCCCGATCAAGGACTGTCGCAATCCAAATCAACCGATGACGCCCCTTCGTTGTGTCAGACCGAGCATCCGAAAAACGCAACGCCAGCCACATCGACCAACGCAGAAAAAACTGCATCAGCCGCAAAACCTGATTTCTCCACGAGAGATTCGAAAAGCGCCTCCAATCCGGTCGACAGCGCCAAGTGCTGGTTGGAAAACCATGGCGATGCCGGCCAATGGTTAATGGATGTCGCCTCTATGCTCAATCAAGGCCAATGGCAATTAGGCAGCGATCTATTGGAAGTCCAAGACAAATACTTGCTGTCGTTTCCGGCTACCGCTGAAAAACTCGCCATCGACCCACCCCATTTCATCAAAATCCTGGAGGCCAGCGGTTGGCTAGTGACCGACGTCCTGTCGCCGATGCGTAAGGTACAAACCATCCGATCGGTCCGCGGCATCCTGCTGGCATTGGAACCGAGTCTGGCTTTGAAGGCATTATTGAAATCCCAAGACAAACCCACGCTGACAGCGTCATCCCCTCAATCTCCAAGTAGCAATACTGACAAGACCAGAGATCAAGTTAAGTCTGCTCAGCCTCAAGACGAGACCATTCGGGAACCCAAGCTTGCTCGGTCCAAATCAAACGCGACAGGTAAGCAAAAATCAATACGCGGCAACGCGTCAGACAGTTCGGTCAATTCCGAGCCTGATAAGGCAAGTGATCCCGTAACAACCCCACCGGCAAAAGCCGGAACGATCGATTTGCTGATCGCGTATGTGCGGCAACAAAACCTTCCGCCCGACGAATCATCGCCAGACGGCCACTGGTACATAGTGTCCAATACCGAGCTGGAACAATTTCTGACGCAACATCCGACGATCAAGCGCACTCGCATGATGCTCGATATTGCCAACCATCCGGATGGTCGCTCGGTCAGTGCCACGGAAGGCATCCAGGTTCGGTTACGCCCATGAAATCCGATTATGACTACCAGTTTCCCTGGCGGCCGATATTTGAGGTTTACGCCATCTCGGGTTGGTTGGGGGGTGCCGGATTGGCATATTGGACCAGTCGCTGGTCTGACTTGCCGCGTGAGCCTTTCGATTGGTTGATGGCGGCGTGCGGAGTCATGGCGTGTTGGCGATTGTCGCCGGCGTTGAGTCTCTGGTACCGCAAACGCCGGTTGCGGCAGTTTCGTTTCCAATACCTGGATGCCGAAAAGCTTGTAAAAATTGTGAAGTATCATCCTGAGACCTTGTGGTTCGGTTGGGGATTCGATTGGGTGCAAAAGCATGCCCAGTTGGCCTACGAGATTTTGAAACGCGATGTCTCGACGCTGATTCCCAGCGATCATCAACGCATGGGCTCGGCCTGGATACACGGCCTGGAAGTCTCCGAAAGTGACATTCGCCAACCCTTGCAGCATACCGCCGGCCATACGCTGCTGGTCGGTACCACCGGTGCCGGCAAAACCCGCGCCTTTGATGTGTTGGTGACACAAGCGGTATTGCGTGGCGAAGCGGTGATCATCATCGATCCCAAGGGCGACAAGGACTTGATGGCGAGCGCCAAACGGGCTTGCGCCTTGGCCAAGCGTCCGGATCGCTTTGTGTATTTCCATCCGGCGTTTCCGGAAGACAGCGTGCGACTCGACCCTTTGCACAATTTCAACCGTCCTTCGGAAATCGCCAGCCGCATCAGCGCCATTTCGCCCAGCGAAAGCAGTAACGATCCCTTCAAAGCCTTTGGGCAAAAATCGCTGGATAACGTCATCCAAGGCTTGATGGTGATCGAGGAACGGCCAACCTTGGTGAAACTGCGCCGTTACCTGGAAGGCGGCCCTTCGACACTGGTGATTCAAGCCCTGGAACGCTATTTCGACAACAACCTGGGCCATTGGCGCCAAGAGGCACGGCCTTATCTGAAGAATACCAAGGACATCGATTCCAAAGCAGTAGGTCTGGTACGGTTTTACTGGGAAGTCGCCCAATACCAACTGCCGAATCTGGATTTGGAAGGCCTGTTGTCGTTGTTCGAACACGACCGCGCGCATTTCAGCAAGATGGTGGCGTCCTTGATTCCGATCATGAACATGCTGACCTCAGGCTCTTTAGGTCCCTTGCTCTCCCCTAACCCGCATGATATTGAAGATCTTAGGCCGATCACCAATACCGGCCACATTATCGAAAAGGCCCAGGTCGCTTACATAGGCCTGGACTCGTTATCAGACGGCATGGTGGGCAGCGCGATTGGTTCGATTCTGTTGGCCGATTTGGCGGCGGTTGCCGGCGATCGCTACAACCACGGTGTCTCGGACCGACCGGTGAATGTGTTTGTCGACGAAGCGGCCGAAGTCATCAACGATCCTTTTATTCAGGTGTTGAACAAAGGCCGCGGCGCCAAGATTCGCTTGTTCATTGCCACGCAAACCTTTGCCGATTTTGCCGCCCGCACCGGTTCTCAGGACAAAGCCCGCCAAGTGCTGGGTAACGTCAACAACCTGATCGCGCTAAGGATCATGGACAGCGAGACCCAGCAGTACATCACCGACAATCTGCCCAAAACCCGATTGAAATACATCATGCGCACCCAAGGCGTAGCGACCAGCGCGACCAATCCCACCGTGTTTTCCGGTAATGTCGGTGAACGCTTGATGGAAGAAGAAGGTGATTTGTTTGCCCCGCAACTACTCGGACAACTGCCTGACTTGCATTACATCGCCAAGTTATCCGGCGGCCGGATTGTCAAAGGTCGTTTGCCGATTCTGCGGTCTGACCTGGATCAACAACTGAACCGTCAAGGCGCGGGCTCATGACACGCAATCTGTTGTTCAGCCTGATGCTTTGGCTACTGGAAGTGATCCTGGTGGCCAGTTTCGTTTCCGACCGCTGGACGCGTGAACTGCAGCGCGCCGAAGACCGGATGATGATCGGCTATTTTGGAGCAGAAAAGGAATCGCAGATCAGTTACACCGCGCAACGCTGGTTCGATCGCTTGTTCGTCAGCACCGGCATCCGCGACAGCGTGTTCCGCTACTTCATCCCGACCGAGCGCGAACGCCAGATGTCCAAAGGCTTCGAGGATGTGGGCCGCCACGATTTGTTTCCTTTTATCGAAAGCCGGCTCAACGTGCTGTGGGACACGATCTTTCAAATAATCAAGCGCCTGACCACGGCGTGTATTTGGTTGCCGTACCTGGCGGCGGCCTTATTGCCGTTTGTCGTCGATGGACTGGTGCGGCGCAAAATCAGCCAAACCAACTTCGATTATCCAAGCCCCATGGCGCATCGCTACAGTCTTTACCTGATTCTGGGTGCGCTGTATCTGCTGCTGGTCAGTTTGACCTTACCGTTTCCGATTCCGCCACAAGCCGTGCCGGTGGGCGTTTTTATTGTGGCCTACGCCGTCAACATACTGTTGGCTAACACGCAGAAACGAGTATAACGCCTCCAACAACCAGACTAGTGCTTCGGGATCCGACATGGTCACCTGAACTCAAGCGTCTTTCAACGGCAAATAGATATCGGTGATTAATTCGTTTTCCGGCACGTCCGGAAAAAGATTTAGGTAGTGAAAGAAACAGGGAAAATCCCTTAATTCTTCGTTACTTTCAGGCAGCCGCGTTCCGTACAAAAAACGTATTTTGTCGTCCATGGCTTCGTGCGGCCCAACGTGGTGAATCACCGCGTAGCGCCCGCCGGGGATGGTTTTTGTGACGACCCCTTGCGGATTATCCGGTACATCGTGATCGACCGAACCGCACAGGTCGAATCTGAAATTCTCAGGTGCCGTGGTTTCCGGGTCGTCGTAGGCGAGCCCGTAGGTATTGCTGGTGCTCTTGGGCGACAATCCGCTGGCCTTGCGCCATTCTATAAACACCGCTATCGAGTCGTTTAAAGTTTCAACCGGCCCGCGGTGTTCTAACACGGCAACCTTGGTTTGTTCGAATGTCACTATCTCTATTTGCATGTCTAATTTTCCTCGTTGTGCCGGTAGGCGGTAGTTTTGATGCCAGGTTTGCCACTGGGGTTGTTTTCTAAATTGCGACGGCGTCTGGCCGAATAATTTCTTAAAGGCACGGGCAAACGATTCCGGATTTTCGAACTTGGCTTCGAAGGCGATATCGATAATCCGCAGATCCAGGCGATATGCCAACTGGTAGCATGCCCGCTTTAAGCGCGTTAGCTGAATGAATCGAAACACGTTAATTCCGGTATATTCGGAAAATTGCCGATGGAAGTGGTATTTGGAAAACAGCGCAATCCGGCACAAGCGGTCGACGGATAAATCGGCGTCCAGATTAGCGCGGATGTAGTCGCATACCCTGTCCATTCTGTCTTGGTAGGCAATATTTTGTTTAGCGAGCTTGGCCATTGTTTCGGCAATTACGATTTTCCTTTAAGCTGGACATATTCTGTCACGCCGCAGACTCAGTATCCTGACCGTAATTGCTATTTTAAAACCGCTATGTCGATAAACTTAGGCGGGATAAGGTATAAATCTGCAAGCCTACGATAGGCGCAATCGGCATAGTCCATTACAATGCCTAGCTAGCTTCTTCCTTCCGTATCCAAATGCCGTTCAAGCCTTTACTCAGCGCCATGGCTATTGCCTTAACCATAGCCGCATTACTGCCTTATATTAGAGCCATCCTCCAGGGCACCGTGCAAGCACACGTGTTTTCCTGGGTGATCTGGGGAAGTACCACGTTCGTGGTGTTTCTGGCGCAAATCGCCGACCGCGGCGGCGTCGGCGCCTGGCCTATAGGTGTGTCGGGTAGTTTGACGGTCTTGATCGCGATTCTGGCCTATAGGCGGCGGGGCGACTTGAGCATTACCCGTAGCGATTGGTGTTTTTTTGCCGCAGCTTTGTCTGCGCTGCCGTTATGGTATGTAACCGCCGATCCGTTTTGGGCCGTGGTGCTGTTGACGGTGGTCGACCTGCTGGGTTTCGGCCCAACCTGGCGGAAAGCCTATGCGCAGCCCTACAGCGAGTCGCCCGGCTTTTTCGGCCTGTTTGCACTGCGCAACCTATTGGTAGTTTTGGCGTTGGAACATTATTCTGCAACCACCTTGCTGTTTCCGGCGGCGATCGCATTGGCCTGCGTATTATTAATGGCGCTGATCGCGCTACGTCGGCGCGCGGTAACGGCATGAGCGACAGTAGCGGGTGTCTTGAGGCCGACGGCGAACCGCATTCCGCCGTTGCCGATCAAAGCAACGACAGTCGCATTTTGGTTTCTTGGGCGGCCAACGCCGAACCGTGGACGGCCGCGGTTCGCGAAGGGCAAATCGCCAGCCGCCGGTTGGCTACCGATCAGGCGGTCATAGATGCCGTCGCCGCATGCGCTCCGCAGTCTGTGCTGGATATCGGCTGCGGCGAAGGCTGGCTGGTACGGGCGTTGACCGAACGCGGTATTCTGGCGGCCGGCGTCGACGCCATTCCGGCGCTGATCGAACAAGCCCGCCAAGCCGGCCGGGAAACCTATTATCTGGCGTCTTACCAAGATATCGCCCAAGGCCGATTCCAGTTTCAGGCCGACACATTGGTCTGTAATTTTTCTCTGTTCGGAAAAACCTCGGTTGAAACGCTATTTGCCGCTGCAGCCGGTTTGTTGCCAACGCACGGCCGCTTGATCGTGCAAACGCTACATCCGCTGGCGGCCTGTGGCGGCCTACCCTACCGCGATGGCTGGCGCGCAGGTTCGTGGCAAGGGTTCAGCCAGGACTTTAGCGACCCACCTCCCTGGTATTTCCGTACCCTGTCCAGTTGGGTGGATTTATTCGTCGGCAACGGCTTCGAAATCGCCGAAATTCGCGAACCTGCGGCTCCCAACGCTAACCAACCATTGTCGATAATCTTCACAGCAGCCAAGCCGTGAACTGAGCACATCCATTTACGCGAGCGATAATACCCCTCGGTTCTTTAGCCAATCTTCCATGCATCTTTGCTAGCGCATTGAGTGAGTGCAGGCGTAAAAGCTTGTCAAAAACAAATAGTATTACGTTTTATATATTTCGTGATACTATTTTGCGTAATTAAGCCGCAACTCCATCCGATCAGCGCTTAACGCCCCAGCTCGGCCCGCTGGAATTGAATCGATTACTAATTTATCGGAGACTAAACCATGACCAAACACAAAGGAATGAAATCAACCACAAAGTTAATCAGTCAACGCCCACCGAACGATTCGACTAATGCCAGCATTACTTCCATAAACGTCAGCAAAGTCACGAACGTCATGTTTAAAGATAAAACCGTCCCAACGGGCATTTTTAAACAACCTGTCAACGGTTTAGTTCACATTGGCACCAACGGAGTAGAAGACGATGAACAGGCAGATTTGCGTTGCCACGGCGGGCCGCATAAAGCGGTCTATATTTACGGATTGCTGGGATACGCGCATTGGGAAGCCTATTTGGGACGAAAACTGGCGGCGGGCGCCTTCGGGGAAAACTTAACAATAAGTAATTTGACGGAAGATTCCGTCCGTATCGGCGACCTTTTGATTTGCGGAAAATTGGTGATGCAAATCAGCGAACCGCGCATATCGTGCTTTAAGCTCGCCATGACGCTCAATGAAGACCCTGGATTTTCAAAAATATTTCTGGAAAACGGCCGCGTTGGTTTTTATGCGCGGGTTTTACAAGAGGGCAGCGTGATGGCGGGCGATCAATTGATACACGAACCCGTTTCCATCCCGTCACCGACAATCCACGAATTCGTTCGTGCTTGTTACGATCCGAACGCGACCTTGGCTGACCTAAAATTTGCCCGAAATGCGGCAGGCTTGTCGCCAGAGTGGCAAGCGTTACTCGACAAGCGAGCCACAGCGCTGATGCTGGCCCGCCAACCCCAGGCATGGTCCGGCTACAAAACGTTTATGGTAACAAAGCGCGAAACGGAAGCCGCTGGAATAATATCCTTGTATCTGGCGCCGACAGACGGCGCCGAACTGCCCGGCTACCTACCTGGCCAACATATTACCTTACAAGCTGAAACTCCCATACGCGGTACGCTAGTTAGACCCTATTCACTGTCGTCCGCCCAGATCTCTGCAAATGCATTCCGAATAACGATCAAATGCATGCAGGCAGTGGAAGAGGAAAATCAAAGCGCGTCAATGTCACGCTATCTGCACAAGTCGGTAAAAGTCGGTGACCAATTGCTGGTCAAGGCCCCCGGCGGACGCTTTTTTATTGATGAAATCGACACCTCGCCACGCGTGCTATTCGCTGGCGGTGTCGGTATCACGCCGCTGTTCGCCATGTTTGAACACGCCGCCAACATGGATTGCCCGACCACTCTGGTTTACGCCGTCCGCGCCGAATCCGAACGTTGCTTCCGGCAACCGATTGCAGCGCTTTGCGACAACCACAGCCATCTGAAAGCCATTTTTCTAGCTGAATCCGGGTTAGAGCCACCACTGTCCGATACTACCCGAGTAGGTCGGATAGAGGCAAAACTGTTGACTGAGCTGGACTTGGAAGCGTCGAACTTTTTTCTATGCGGTCCTTTGGGGTTTCTGGACCAAGTTGAAGAAATGCTGCAACAAGCTGGCGTTTCGGAAAACCGAATTCATATCGAGACATTCGCGGCACGGCCAGGTAGAACAATTCAGTTTAACCCTGAAGCGGCAGGTACCGAACATACCTTGACCTTTGAAAAGTCGGGGTTGTCCGTGCAGTGGACCGCAGACCGGGGGACGCTACTAGACCTGGCTGAAGCCAACGGACTACGCCCTCCATTCGCGTGCCGGGCCGGCACCTGCCAATCGTGCGCAACCACAATTCTTTCCGGCTCGGTGGATTATCTGGAACTGGTCGATCCGCCGTCGCCTGAACAAACCTTTATTTGCTGTACGATACCGGTTTCCGATGTGGTATTAGACCTTTAATCATGTCGTTTTAGAGCGCAACCAGCAGCCGGCATCACTTCTCCGGCGAATTCGAAAAAGGATGCAGTTGCGGAATCAATGCGGCAACGAGTTCCAATCGCCCCCACAGCACGCCGCGAAGCGTGATCATCGCGTCGGCGATTTCCTGTACTTTCGCCGGCGGCCCCTGCACCAGAATCACCTCCAAAGTTCGCTCGCCGTCCAGCAATACGTGCAGCGATGAAATGACCTCGGCGATATTTTGCCGTTGCAAATCAGACAATTTTTGCTGCACACCGATTGCCAGATTATCGTAAAACAGCGTTATCGTTCCCACCATCACCCGATCGCCGACCTCGTTACGGTGTTCAACTAGCGAGCGGTGCAGGATTTTGGCGATAGCTTGAGAGCGATTGGCAAAGCCACGTTCGCTGACCATGGCATCGAGTTCATTCAACAGATCCTCTGGCAGCGTCATGCTGATCCGGCTCGCCAAGCGTTTTGTGTCGTTCTTCGGTTCCGATTTCTTAGAATCACGCTTAGTCATTTTTTCAATTCCAGATAATGTTGTCGTATGTTAACCGACCAAAACACAATTGTCCGTTGGCTAACCTAATGGTATCAACTCCTTTATCCATAAATCTCGATCTGATAGTTTCTCTAAGCAACAACCGCCTCCGTTGGCTCAGCTTTTTCCCGAGCCTCCGATGCTCTAGCAGAATGTTTTATGTTTTACGCAGTTTGACATACAGCACCAACGTCAACATATTATGTAGGCTTTACACCCAACTGCCGAATTTGAACAACGCGGGATGGCAGCAGCTACTGGTCGAACGATTGACTTTCGGATATGGTCATGGTGTGTTGCTAGACCGAGTGGATCGTTAGGTTTGCAATCGCGCCAAATCGCTCAAACTCACACTCGGCGGCGCGCCGAAGGTCTTGCGAAAGTCGTGGCAAAAGTGAGCTGAATCGGTAAAGCCGGCGGCGTGGGCGGCGGTCGTGAAATTGTCACCGCAAACGATGCTGGTCAGCGCTTGGCGCATACGGCACCAGGCACGGTAGCGCCTAAACGGTACGCCGACCTGTTGGGTAAATAGGTGCTGAAAGCGCGACGGCGACAAGCTTACCTGAGCCGCCAAATCGGTCAGCGGGCTCAAACCGTCATGGGCCTGCAGCTTTTCGACGATGCGTTGCACACGCGGATCGATAACAGTTGCGGGCGATCGTTGAATCGAATAGTCGAGCAAATCCTGGAGCGCATCAGCGGACCAACCGACTTTGTAACGATCTTCATACAAATCGCGCATGAAAGCGATTTCACCACCGTTGCCGACCAAGGCGCCTTGTTCGGCTCGGCCGCTGTTGACCAGCGGTAGAAAGGCATCGACGCCGGAGACGGTCGGCTCGATGTACAGTACGGTGATAGGCTCACCGCCAACTTCCAATTCGTGCATTACGCCAGCCGGAATAATCGCTGTGCGGCACCACAGCCAATCCCCGCCTGGTAGACGCAGACGAAATTTGCCATACAAACCGGCTAAAAACACCGGTGCCCCATGTTGATGGTTGGTGCATCGATACAACGGCCCAGTGAAAAAGGTGCGGCCGTCGCGAATGTCCCACAGCGCGTCGAGTTCCTCATCTGTTACAGCATGTTTGTACAAGCGGAATGATGGGGTCATCAGTTATGCTCTTTTGCTATCAATGGTTACGGTTCGGCCAGTGTACTGAATACCATGATCGACTGTAAATCACCTGACTTTCTCTGCTAACGATATCACCACAGGAATACGATCAATGAGCAATTTTTATAGCGAGCAACACAGACGGTTACAAGACCAACACCAAACTCGGCCTCTGGCAGACCGCCTGGAAGAAATTATTGTCGAAACGCAAATCTCCGAACAACATCAGGCCTTTATCGAAAGCAGGGACTTTTTCTTTCTGACCACGGTGGATCATCGCGGCTATCCTACCTGTTCATACAAAGGCGGAAATCCCGGTCTTGTTCGCAGAATAGACCCCCAGACCTTGTGTTTTCCAACTTATGACGGGAACGGAATGTTTTTGTCCCTAGGTAACATCCAACACCATCGCAAAATCGGCATGTTATTTATCGATTTCGATACGCCGCATCGTGTTCGCGTCCACGGTGATGCCTCAATTGAAGCTGACGACCAGCTTTTGTCGGACTATCCGGAAGCTCAAGCAATTATCAGAGTGCAGATTAGCGAACTGTTCGTTAACTGTCCTCGCTATATTCATCGTATGCAGCGTGTCGAAGCATCTAAATACGTGCCGCAGGCTGATATGGAAACACCAACGCCACAGTGGAAACGAATCGATGCAATCCAGGATGTACTGCCGCCTTGTGACCAAGGACTTGCGGAAAAACTTGGCGGTACCATCACACCGGAACAATACGGCGACATGCTGAAAAACAAAAACGCTTGAATGTCGATTTAGAATATCCGTTCAACGGATCGATTCGTTTAGCCATATCGCTTCAATGGTATTATTTTTGCCCATTTATCGACTGTCGAATCTTTTGACCCAACTTATCGATCCCATGCTGAGTGACCAACTCATGTCTGCCTTTTAGTTCGATGTCATAACGACTGACGGCAGTTTGGGTTTTGACGTTGATTAGATAAGTCCACAGATAAGAAAACAAAAAGCTCGGCTTGCTATGTTGACTCACGACAATCCAGTCCGCACCCTGTTGTTGACCGAGCTTTGCGGCAAGATCATGAAAGCGAAACAGATAACCGAAGCCTGCATTGGCCTCCTGTTGCGTTTCGGCGGAAATATTAACCAGCTGAACATCATCGAATTGACTCAACGATTGCCGCAACAACGGCGCCATTGAGGCAGTACGCTGCAATTCCGCTGTCGTATACGGCAACGAGGTAATATCATTCAGCTCGAAGTCGAGCACGGCAATTCGGGTTTCTGCATAGCTGGTCGACCAGCCACATAACAGCCAGGTAACCAGCAAGTGACAGGGTCTCATGTTCAAACTCCCGAAGTGCTATTCGCTTGTTGTTGCCACAACCCGATGAAATCCTGCATGGTCAATTCGCCAACGGGTTTCTGCGCATCATCCAGAATTTGATAAAGCACACCATTGCCGCCGCGGATACTGAAAAACACAATGGCATCCTGGTCACCACCGCCCTCTTGATGCGGTTCGTCGCTGGCCGGGCTAATCGTGTAACGGCCAGCCGGGCGGATTTCCTTCACGCTGCCGTCGGCATGGTATAAACGATGCTCACCCTGCACCACAAAGGTCTGATTCAATACCTGATGCCTATGCAAGACAATCTGTTCACGCGCGGCGAATTTAAACAATACATCAATGATCCTGCCCGGTTCGTCGATATCAAGAATGTAGTACTGTAAATGGTCGATCCCATCCAGTTGTTGCCAGTGAATATGGCTGTCATCAAAACAATAAGTAGTCATTGCTGCCCTCCAACGTAATTAACAATCGATATGCTTAACCGGAACACTCGGTTGCTAACAGAGTAACCGTGAGTGCGCTGACTATCAGCCGATATTTGCCTGGCAAATTCGGGCAATTTGCCCGCTGTTGAACATGGCCTTTTCGGAATCCGCTTAGGTTTTTAGAAAGTCGATCTCCTAAATTATCTGGCTTGAGCTTTAGGAGAAAGTTTACGCATGTCACCAATTATGCGTTGGCGCAAAGGGCTGGCGGGCTAATCTGTGAAACGCATAAAATACTCCAATTTCAACAAGGTGGATTGCCTGCCTCTTGTAGATGCGAATTTAATCTTATCGACCAGATGTCGCGTTTGTCAGGACTCGCCAAAATGCAGAAAAAGCCGACTACCGAACCTGCCGAGTTAACGCAATTGCTTGCCAACGACGACTGTCGATACACGAGCTTAACTTCCTAAAGCCCAGGTTTGGTAAAGAACGCGTTCCAACTCTTCTTTAATGGCGTCTAGGGTGTTTTTGATGATCTCTGGCTCCCCGAAAAACGTTAATACGGTTTGCAGAATACCGAGAAGAATTTCTGAACTAAAACGATATTATTAGAATTTGTTAACTCAAATAGGCATAGACAATCGGTTTCTCTGTCGACCCTCCCTAGGCCACACGCCACGTCCATTTCTACTTTTACCGACTGTTGATTCAATAAATAGCACCAAAATGTGGTTTTACTTTGAAATAGGATTTGATCCTATTTTTTGGAAATGCTACTCATGAAACGGAAAAATCGTCCGCTAAGGTTCTCCCGGCTACCGTAGAGCTCAAACTTACCTTACTTCCCAAATTGACACCCGAACATTACGTCTTACGGCCTTATGAGACTTAGGCTTCCAGACACAATCATTTCCCCATCGCAGCCAGTGTCGCAAATATAATGATGCCGATTCCTGCAAGAACCGCAATTGCCAGTACTTGCACCTGCTTTTTGTTCATCGCGCTACCGCTCTCATTTGCGTAGCCCAGTTCCATTGTCATTTGAATCGCCCGCCACGATAGATAAGCCAAAGGCAGCGATACCAAGAGGCCAACAACCTCAATGACCAGCAATGCCAAAGGCATTTCATTCGGCGAAACAGGAAATATCTTACCAAGATCCAATGCGTAAACCAGGAAATAGGAAATTCCGCAAACCAAGGAAGCAACTACTGCCCAATGCTTCCCTTTCAAAGCGAAGTAGGCAAAGGCAATGCTGCCAATTCCCAAGACTGTCAGGAAAGTGTTGAACGCTCCCAGTATCACTGGCGATATATGCGAGAAATCTCTTGTTTCAATCGGCCCACCGGGAACCAATATTCCAAGTAACACGGCCGACAACACCAGTAACCCGGAAACGCCTCGGTTTATGTATTTATCTTTCACTCAAGAATCTCCTAGCGCCTAAGTTTGCAATCGATATGATTTAATGCATCCTACTTGGATCATGGACTGGAACGATATGGAAGCACCAAAGCGCAATGCAACCTTCTAAGCCGGCCCATCGACTGGAGCCCAAAAAGCCAATAACGAACCGGTAGGCAAAACATGCCATAGTGGAACCACGGGAAGGCACAACTCGCATTCTAACTTTCCAGTCGAACGATCATAGGTTGCACCCTTTGGGTAATACTCAAAACATCGCCGCCCATCGAGTTGCAAACCACTAGCGGGCAACCAGTCCCGAAGCAGGGCGACCCAGGCTTTGCCCACATGTTCCACTGTACCTTTGAACTTGAGAACTGCATATTTTCCGCCCGGAATGGTTGACTTAAGAGCGCCGCCGGTTGCCACAAAATCGGGCGCGACTTCGGCACAGGCATCATATCGGCATTGCTCGGGAGCGGTGATGCTCGGGTCGTCATGGCCGACGCCATAGCGGGTATGATCTGCGGCGAGCTTGTTCATGACCGCCCAAGGTACATAAGTTTCCTGCCAAAACCGTGCAATGGCTTCGCCATAGGGTCCGGTGTAACGAAAATAGGCGATGGTCGCAGGTTGGCGATCGATGATGTCTACTTCCATGATGCTTCCTGTGTTTGGGCCACGAAAAGCTACATGTTCCTCGAAAGGCGCTGGTAATGCCTGATTATTCTTGCTATTTGCGATGCGTTGTGTCTGTTGCTGTTCCCGCCAAACAGTGGGCGAATAAACAAACCGGCTCTTGAATGCGCGGGTAAAGGCTTCGCCTGAACCAAAACCCACCGACAATGCAATGTTCAGTATTTGCATGCGGGGCTGAGCCGCGAGCCTCATCGCTGCAACCTCGAGACGCCTGCGCCGCAGGTAATCGCCCAAGGTTTCTCCCATCCATGCGGAAAATAGCCGATGAAAATGGAACGGGGAAAAGCAGGCAACTTCGGCCAAGGTATTCAGGTCGAGAGATGCGTCTAAATGCTTGTCAATGTAAGCGACGACTCTATGCATTCGACTTTCGTATTCTGTGCGTGAGCGAAAATTGCTGGAAACCATGCCGTACTTTAGGTGAAGTTGACTCGAGACCAAAACAGAGGACCCGCAAGTGTAGCTTGCAAGCGATCCGATTAACAGAAAAGTTCTGCTGCTCGTAGGAATAGTTATCATTTCAATGCATTGTCTAATTAGCGTACTTTACGCTTTCCGTGGGTGATTGATGTTTTTAGCTTAATACGCGACTTCCAGGCTAAACACGACTCGGTCGTTGCCATCGAATTGGCCGAAGCGACCTAGGCGGTCGCCGTAGAAGATGTCGGCGCCGATCCAGGTCGTGACGTTGTCTTGCCATTGGTATTTGATCTTGGAACGAACGATGCCGTCGAAATCGTTGACATTGCCGATGACCAGCACTTCGGCGGTCAGCGTGTCGTACAAAAAATCACGCCGGACCAGGCCGGTGATGGTCGTATCCAGCTTATCGCGCGTGCTCAGCCCGGCATCTTCGATCAGCCAGCTTTGAATGAATTGTGCACTGAACAGTACGTCGGCTGGCCCGTTCCAATCCAGACCCAGTACATATTGCAATTCCGGGCTTTGTACGATGCCATCGTTCAGCCGCCAGTCACGGCCTATGAATGCATGCCGACTGAAGTAAGCAAACTCGCCGCGCACGACCCAATCGTCGAACGCATTGCTAAATGTCGTACCGAACACGTGGGTGCGCTGATATTCCGGCGTCACGGTAACCACCGGTTGCCCGTCGATCAGCGACAGCCGTTGCATCAGCGCCGGCGAATTGTTGTACTGGTATAAATAATTAAAAGTGATATCCCAGCCCTGCCAAAAAGTGGAGGCTCTGAAGCCGACGTCGGAATCTAAAATCACGTTATCCGGGCGTTGCGCCGCTGCCAATACCGCATTGACGCCAGCCGGCGCGATTGGCACCAGTTCCGGCGAACTAAAAGCGAAGGTCGCGTCCTGTTTGGGCAAGGCATGATAGGTTTGGTCCGGAATCCACAGGAATTGCAAGTTCCAATCCTGCCACTGGCGCTCGATGTTGACCGTCCACAGCGGAATGCGCGATTCCTCGAAGTCTTCCAGTATGAACTCCCGAAACGACTGCGGATTGACGATATCCAACACCTTCAGCCCGTCGGACTTGCCCCATACCACTTGTTGTTTACCCAGCATCAAATAGGTATCGCCGAGTTGGCCTTGCAAGCTGAATTCGCGCAGTTCCATATCGGTTGCTTGGTTCAGCAGAGCGGGCTTGCTGTATGGGCTGTAGGCGTCACGCTCCAAGTCGGCGATTTGCATGCCGGCGATAGCTTCCGTGTGCAAGCGCGACACCGATTTCAATCGCCAGCCGTTGTCGAATTTCAGGTCGAACTCGGGCTTCAGGGTCAAATTCAACATCTGGCTGTCACCGCTGTTGGTGTTGACGGCCCAACGGCCGGTGGCTTTAATCGACGCGTCGAAATCTGCGGCCAGTGCCGGCGCCGAAACCAGCGCGATAACCGATGCCGAGATTGCCCTGAGTCTGCATGTGGAAACACCAATCGATTGGTCCGGCATGCCTACGTCCCTTTTACAATCCGCGCTTCATCGCTTCCTGGGTAAATACGCTGTCGTCCACGCCGTCGGCATAATTCACGTCGGAAAACACGAATCGGGTGCGATGGCCGGTTTTATGGTTGACGACCTCGAATTCGTGCTGGGTCCAAATGCCTTGAACCTGGCGAATATCGTAGAAATGGATAGTCTTTAACGGATTGCCCTGCGGGTCCCACATTTTGGCTTGGCGCACGATCCATATCGTATCGTCTACGCATTGCTCGATTTTGCCATAACCCAATTCCTCGGCAATCGCTTCGCTGACTGGCACGCTTTCCAGCAACAGACAGTGTGCGCCGTCTACCTCGCTTTCGCCCACAGTCTTGCGGGTGTAATCGGCCAGCGACACCCGGCTCTCCAGCTTGATGTCCTCGTAAGTGAAATCGGTTCCGAGGAAATAGTCGCCGCGGTCGGACGCCGAAATACGCCGCACCTTGCGCAAGGCCGGCAAATACAGCCATTGATCGTCATCCTGGTCGGCTTCCGGATAGTCGTAGGTCAAAAATACGCTGCCCTTGATATTGGCCGGATCCAGGTAATAAATGACCGAGCGTTTTTCGGCACCGTAGTATTTACGAAAGCCCTTGGTTTTACGGACCCGGGTCTTGCCGTCCGCATCGGTCAATTCCATCGTCAACAACCTGGACACCGCCTCGCCTTCGTCGCGGGCGTTGATATGCTTGGCGATCTCGTCGCCGCTCGGTAGCTCGGCTACGGCTAAGCCAGCGTAAATCGACATGGTTAACGGCAGCGCGATCGATAGTAGGCGTTTCATATTGACTCTCCTGTTTGTTGAGTTAAGGGAATAGCGGCGGTTTCTGCGTATAGGAATCTAGGTGCGAAGAGTTTGGCCAAGGCCGGCAACAAGGTCATGCTGCTGAGGAAACTGGTGGCGATGGCAACCGCCACCAGCAAACCGAAGTCCTGCAACACCACGACTTTACTAACCATCAACACCCCGAAACCCAACGCCAGCGATGCGAAATTGAAGAACAGCGCGCGACCGGTGTTCGGGTACAGATTCAAGATGGCTTGATCCAGGCTTTGCCGCTCACGGCCGACCAGGGTTTGCAAGCGTTCCAGCGTATGAATCGAAAAGTCGACGCCAAGGCCGATCGCGATGGACGCGAACATCGAGGTGCTGATCGACAGCCAAATGCCGCTAAAGCCCATCACCGCGTATATCATCAATATCGTCACCAGCACCGGCAACAGCGCCAGCGTGCCGGCAACGACCGAACGAAAACTCAGAGCGGCCATCAACCAAACCAAGATCAGCGATATAGCTATGCTAAAAGCGTGACTTTGGCCCAAACGTTCGATCCAGTGGTAATCGACGTTCACCCGGCCGCTCAAGCTGGCTTGAATGTCGGGCGTATTGAATCGGTTGTCGAGATAGTCCTGAGTTCGTTCGGTGACGATTTTTTTCACCGAATAACGGCCGTCGTTTAAGCGCACCCGCACGTTGGCCAGCCGGTAGTCGTAATCGACCTCCTCTTTGAAATCGTCCGGGTCGCCACTGGCGCTATATAACAAAAAATACTGCGCCGCCAAATCAGCATCGTCCGGCAAGCGGTAGGCCTCCCTGCGGCTTTCGTTCAGCGCCCGGTTCATCTGCTTCAGATAATCCACAATGGATACGCTGCCGCCGACGTGGGGCAAGGTTTCGACAAACACCTGCAACGCTTCAATGCGGCGTAGGTTGTCCGGCTCGAATAGCGCTTCGCTACTAGGCGTTTCGATCAGGATGTCCAAATAATTACTGCCGTCGAACAGCCGGTTCAATACTTTGTCGGCAATGGACAAAGGCTCGGCCGGATCGAAGGTCTGCATCCGGTCTTGATCCAACTGAATATGAGACGCACCGAACGCGCCGGCTATCGCGACGATCAATGTCAGGACGATGATGCTCTTCGGAAAACGTACAACCATGCTTCCCAGACGCGTCAAGGCTTTGCCGAAGCCGTCGACGCCGTGTCCGGCCCGATACGCGCGGCTGGGCTTGGGTTTAAGCAGACTCAGCAGCGCCGGCACCACCAGCAACGAATAAACCCAAGCTACCGCGACCCCGACAAAGGCGAATACGCCGAAATAACGCATCGGCGGCATCGTCGAAGCCAGGCTGATGCCCCAGAATCCGGCCATCGTCGTCAACGAGGTCAGCGTCACCGGTCGCCACATGGCCACCATGGTGTCCACGACCAATGTGCGGGCGTCGCGGCCCGGCTGTTCCGCCATGCGCTGGTAATATTCGCTGAGGATATGAATGGAATCGGCCACCGAAATGCCGATCAACACTACCGGCAAGGCGTTGGTGATGACGAAGAAACTGACGCCGAAGGCACCCATCGAACCCAATGCGCCGGCCACCGTGGCCAGCACCACCAGATTAGGGATCAATACGCCGCGCCAGGTGCGGAAAGCCAGCAGGCAGACCAACGAAATAATCAATGCCGCCATTGGATCGAGCCGGACCGCATCGGCATCGATATAGGCTCCCATATAACCCGAAACCGCCCCTTCGCCAGCCACATAAAGTTGTTCGCCTTCCGCAAGCGACGTCTGCTCGATCAGCGACGACAATGCCGCATACGCCTGTTCGGCCGACTTCTGATCGTGCAACTCGGCCACGATCAACGTGCCCTGTGCGTTCCTGGCTACCAGGCTGCCAAGATAGAGCGGGAAATCCATCACCGCCGCTTTGATACGATCGGCTTGACTTTGATCGGACGGCGTCTGTTCGAAAAACGCTTCGACCAACATGCCGTCTTCGGTGCCAATGATATTGTTTTCGGTAGCCAGACTGGTCACCCGCTCTGGATCGATTTGCGGCAGCTTTTTGACCTTTTCGGTCAAGGATTTGACCAAGCTCAGGGTATGCGGATTGAATACCCCGTGCTCGCCTTGGTTGACGACGGCAATGACCAGCGGATCTTCCAAGCCGAACAAGCGTTTGGTGCGGTCACGCAACTGCAAGGCAGGGTGATCCGGCGGGATGAATGCATCGGCGCTGGTATCTTTTTGCATGCGCGGCAACCAAATCGCAAACAGCACGAAAACCAGCACGCTTAGGACAATCACGGTTTTCGGTTTGGCCGTGACGGCCATAAAAAAACGGCGAGGTAAAGTGATGTTGGCATTCATGCTACATCTCCCGCACCCGGTACGGCCATGCCGCGTTGCACCGCCGGCCGCTGTTTGAGTTGCTGCATCCAGCGGTTCAAGTGCCGGTATTGAGTGAGCTGTTCTTCCTTCCACAACGCAGCCGGCAACGCAATCACATCGGCGACACTGTACTCAGCCCCCGCCAGAAATTCATGTTCCGCCAAGCGATCGTCGAAATGGCGGTATAAGTCTAACGTACGCTTGTTAATGCGCTTTGCGGCCTCGTATTGGCGTGGTGAACACAAACGTCTCAGATAAAACGCCATGAACAAGGACGAGCCGATATCTACCGCATGAAACTGCATCCATTCGTAAACCCTGGCGCGTTCCATTGCAGAAGCCGGCAGTAGACAATCGGTTTTCTCGGCTAGATATTGCACGATGGCCACCGACTGGGTCAGAACCAAAGGCTCCGCTTCCGCGTTATCGTAATCCACTAAAACCGGAATCCGGCCGCTGGGGTTCAGTTGCAAAAACTCGGGTTTCTTTTGCTCGCCCACCGCCAGCTCGACGCAATGCGCGACATAAGACAAACCTGTTTCTTCCAGCATGATCGACGCCCGCTGTCCGTTGAACGTAGGCGCCGTATATAACTCGATCATCATCTATCTCCCATTCGCTTTAACTAATTACAGACCAACTAGTCTGTTTGCAAAAAACATTAGCACAGACCAACTGGTCTGTCTATAATTACCCTAAGATTTTTTGAGAGAACAACATGACTGTCGAACGCAATCCGGAAAACACCCGTAAGCGCATCCTTCAAGCCGCCTTCGAGGAAATGCACCGGTACGGATACCAAGGCTTGCGGGTAGATCAAGTACTGAACAAAACCGGGCTGAAGAAAGGCGCGCTGTACCACCACTTCCCCAGTAAACAAGCTTTGGGCTATGCGGTATTGGAAGAATTGATCGAAGAACGCATCAGGAGGCTCTGGATCGATCCTCTGAAAAAATACGACGATCCGCTAACGGGTTTACAGACGATGTACGAACGCATCGGCAAAGTCTGGACCGACGAATTTTTCAGCCTCGGTTGCCCTTTAAACAACCTGGCTCAGGAAATGTCGCCGATCGACGCCGGATTTAGAGAACGGATCCAAGGCTTTTTTCAGTTCTGGCGCGACGCCTTCGCCGCAGCCTTGCAGCAAGGCCAGCAACAAGGCATCGTCGACCCGGTGGTCGATTGCAAACAAAGCGCAATGTTTCTGATTTCCGCAATGGAAGGCGCATTGGGCATGACCAAGAACAAACGGGACAAGTCCGTTTATGTCGGTTGCGGCGAGGAGATCAAGCGATACTTGGAATCGATGCGGGTGAAGTGAGTCGGCTCCATACATAATACGACTAGACCGTTATGGGCACAGGCAGCCGAATTTATCGAACTAGATCCGAACGATGGCTGAACGCAATGCCCTCTATAGCCTGGATGGGCACGTTCAGATTGACGATGCCTATCTCTGTGGCGAACTGACGGGTGACAAAGCCACTCGTGGCTCAGAGAATAAAGTACCCTTTGTGGCAGCGGTTTCACTGGATCAGGATGGGCACCCTCTGTTCATCAAAATGACAGCAATTGGGGAAGATGTAACATATCGTCAAAAAACACGATACTTTGCCCAGGGCACGATGAAACACTCCCATTATGCACATATCGGTATGCTCGCATACCTGCAGCCATCGCTGCCTCAATCCCAACGTCGCTATCTTCTATCACCGCGCATTGAGCAGGCGCAAAGCCCATCGCCTTGGCGGCATGTTGGAACAAACCCGGTTCCGGCTTCCATGAACCAACGTCATACGAACTAAAAAGGTTTTCACCAAAATAGGATGCGAGGCCGCTAATTTCCAGCGACTGCCGGATTTTCGGCATCGGCCCGCTCGAGGCGATGCACTTGGGCAAGTTTAAAGCGTCCAGCATTTCGATAGCACCGGGCATGGGCTTTAACTCGGAACAGAACAGCTCCGAAACACGCTTACGATAATATTGTTCAAAAGCTTCCGGTAACTTCCGGCCGAGGCGATTTTCGATATCGGCAAGAATCGCGGCCAACTTCTTGCCGCGATAGCGCAACATCAAAGCATCGACGGTCTCATTCAATTGCGGAAGTAGATCGAGAAACGCTTGGTTGCAAAGCGCCTCGCTATCTACCAGCGTTCCATCCAAATCAAAAATTACACAGAGTCCATTCATTGACTGAGTTTCCTTCATATAAATTTACGGGGATACGCTGTTTTTATAGAACGTCCGATGGAATGATAAGATTGGTACTACTTTTTTCGCCAACCAACCGCAATGAGCCAATTGTCATATTCGCGCTCCCAATCCGGCGGCAATGAAACCATTTCATGCGCACTTTGCCTCTCGATTTCAGCCAGTCGCTCCTCTATAGTGTCGAGTCCGATGGCGCGACGCCGATCATTCACGTGCTCAGGGTCTTCAATGGGGTAGGAAACAAAACGACCGTCCTTTCCCGGCTGAAATTGCGTTCCGTATAGTTGTGGCCGGCCCTCGTACATGCGAATCCTGTCTTCGAGAAATGCCGGTTGCCAAGCAGGCACTTCGCCTTCTGAGGCTGCCATTTTCAGTAGAGACAAGCACTGCCGCATAAACCTAGGATTACCAATGGCATGCTGCGCGATGAGCCAAGCTGCCCATGCACCGCGTTCTCCAACAAGACTCTCTCCGGGCCAGCCATGCTGATCGATGACTTCGGCAAGACAAGTGGCGTTGTGTATGTGGACGGCTTCCATGCGGGGACGGTAACCATGACGGGACAAAGAGCCATCGCTGGCTAAGACTTCTCTTACGGCAAGATCGTTTTCCGCGAGTGTAACAAGTTGCTGTCCAAGACGGTTAGTCGAATCCATAGCCACTCCTACAAACTGCTTAACCCGGCAAATAACCGGATACAAAAATCCCGTAGCAGGTTACTTGGTCCGAGTTGAATTACCCAGTCATGGCTTCCATTCCAATTTGTAAAACGCGTCATCTTCATCGAACTGCTTAAAGCCCAACTGTAGGTAAAATGGCTTGACCGGATTGGCTTTAATGACGCTCAGTCTTAAAGGCAATGAGCTTTTGCGAGCGACATCCTGAAGGTGTGCTATTACTTTTTGGCCTATGCCTGTCCGCTGGCACTCCGGTTTGATGATGATCATTTCCAACCAAAAGTGGTCGAGATTCTGATTTAAGACAAAGCCTCCTACCTGCTCGCCTCTACTACTGACTATTTTCCACTTCACAGGGTGTAAGTTCCCGCAAAATCCATTTCGTTGAAAGGACTCGTTCCAGCCCCAAGTGGCCTCGATACATGATCGCATTGTTCTACAGTACAGATCGTATAGCCACTCTTCATCGAGCGGTTCACCGTATCTAATTTGGTAACCGATCATCGCATTACACCTCACAAGTTAAGGAGCAGGTAGCGAAGCGGAACGTCCCTTTGAACAACGTTAATGGCACCATTTCCAGTTTGGGGTTCACGTAATCCCGGGCTGACCACTTGAACACCAAAAAACTTTTTCCCGATTGAACAATTCCGGCGTTTCCAATGTGGTCGCATGCAAGAAGACTAATCCTGGATAGCCGGAGGTTTTTTCATTATCGGGCTGACGCTGTTAAACCGAAAATACCACTATCCGAGAAAAGCGCTCCTTGCCTCGTGCCAGTTCGTTTGGCTCAGATAACCAGGTGACTGTTGATCCATATAGCCGACCATGTCCGCTAAAATTTGCTGAAGTGTCTTTCCTGACGCCATACCCGCCTGATAGACTTCCAACCGACCTGCAGCAACTTTAGAAGCTAACTGTGTAAATGCCGCTCTACTTGCGTCTGTCACTGGATTTCCGGAACTATCCGTTGCAACACCCGTTCTAACATTCGGATAGACCCTCTGCAAGTCTGTACGGCCTGCAAGTTCTTTCGCGTATTTAGCAGCCGTTTTCGTATCCAGATTGACAGTAATGGAGGAATTCGAAGACTGAATTGCTGCATAGGCTTGATACGCCTCATCACTGATATGAACTGTATCGCCTGTACCTGTATTGGCGTTAATAGGATTATCCGTTGTTTTATTTTGATGATTCCGCGCAAATTCAGTTGCATGTAAATAATTGACGTTTGAAGCCGCATTGATAAACATAAATTTTCTCCTAGGCAAGTCAGTGGGATAAACATATACAATCAGTCAACAATTTTAAGGGCATAAAAACCAACCCTTTTATGGCGTTTTATTACTACATCGGTTTGCCGGCATTTGTGGCTAGCTTCAATAGTAAGCGGCCATAATTTGCCGCTTTGCCGATTTCAATTGATTCGATTGCACTTTGCCTTGACCGGCGCTTACGCCAATAGCCGTTTCATATCGCTAAAAAACGCCTTGTCGCGTGCATATTGATCTGCTGACACGGATGCTTTGGCATATTCCAGCCAAGCCAGAAATTTATCGACCCCCTCACGGTAACTGTCGATTTGATTGGTCGGCGCCAAGGCCTTGCTGGTTTGGTCGTTAACGTTAATGCCGTACAGCATGGTATGCATCCGAAGCTGATAGGTCATCATGTCGCCCTCGTCCATGTCCTGAGTCGCTGTCAGCCAGGCTTGCTTGACTTGTTCCGGCGCATCGAGCGGCGGAAACGTAATGGTTTTAGCCGCGCCGACTTCCTGTATGCCATCGTGATCGAAATCCACTTGATAGCCTTCCGGCAGCAACAGGTTGTAAGCGCCTTCCTTGCTCATTGTCGAGGTATCGAAGGTATCGGCCAGACTATGCGAGCGCTGTACCACACCTTGTTCTTCCGGTGTCAGACTTTTCAAAAACCCGACCGGATCGTCCATGCCGCCTTGACTGTAAGCGCGATTCAGAATCGCGGCATAAGCCGTTTGATCATAGACGCTCGTGCCTCGAACCGCAGCCATTTCGGTGTACGTTAACCCCATCACATCCGACAAACTGGTAGCGGATTGGTTAGCCTTTGCTTCCGCCGGAGCATCGCTTAACGATGCCGGCTGATAGCATGCATATGCGGCTTTAAAGTCGGTGAAAAAATTCGTGCCCGGACTCTGAATCAGATGACATTGCCGAATGGCGTTTGGCGTAGTGTTGTTGACGTTTTGAATACTCATAGCAAACTCCTTGTGAATTACCGTCTCAATGGAAATCCTCAGTTGACCGTCACACGCGGTCGGCAAGGATCAGCCGGCGGGCGGCCACATCATCATGGCCCGGAATCGAGCCGGTTGTTGCCCTTGCAAGTCGTATAGCCGATTGACGATCTCGCCGGCACTGATGCCGGCTGCCTTGGCTGAATCGTAAAGCTTACTGGCCGCGTGCCGGTATTGGCTGGCCTGTTGCGTAAAGTAAGCTTTGCTTTCCTCGGTAACCAATTCACCACTGGTGTAATGAAGCGGATCGTTCGGCGTTGCCCCCAAACTAATCAAGCCGCCCCCGCCTTGCCCGTCTGATAGTTGATCGTGCGCTAAATCGTAGGCGAATTGCTCGAAATCGCTGGAACGTGGATTCGCCAAAGCGGCGTTGCGCAGAAAATTTTGCCCAGCGGTTTTTTCGGCCATGAGCTGCTGGAATCTGGCATTTGCTTGAGTGTCGGTTTCAGCTGTCAACGCTTGCCGACCGGCGTCACTGATGCTGACAGTGTCCTGCGTAACCCCACTGCGTGGGTTATCGGGCATTTGCAAGGCCCGCCGCGCGTTGAACGTAGCGTAATTTGTTGAGGAAGGGTTGGCTAAGGCATGAATGGTAGATATCATCGGCGTCTCCTATGGCAAATCTGCTTGTTCTAACGTTAAGCAATGCTTATGCCATCTAGCAATCACCCTAATTAGAGTCTGCTCAGTAAATCAACCCGCGTAGCAAGTTTGACTGGTGATCGGACTGCCATCACTCCGGCGTTTCACAATCCACGGTTGCGACATCCGCATGACGGCGCGTATCCAACCTGGAAGCCGCTCCAAACCGAGCGCAAAAAAGAGCCTTTCCAGGACCAGCAGGTTCATCACCAGGAAGATAGTGTTGATCCAGGCGAACGAGGTATTGGCACGCTTGGCGCGGATGTAGTTAAGCCGGTAGCCGTTTTTGCCTTGGCCGAATTTGCCTTCGATGGGGATGCGTTGCAGGTATTCCTGCCGGCGTTGGGCTTTTTCTTGCTGAAGTTGCTCTCGGTTGGCCTCGGTTTCGCGTTTGGGACGACCGAGCGGTTTGCCGGCAAAGCGGATACCGTGCCGTTTCAGGTAGTCGCGGTTGGCGCGGGTACCGTAGATCGGATCGGCGAGCTCCCGTTCCGGGTAGTGTCCATAGCGTGCCAGGTAGGCTTCGATTTGCGAGACCAGATCCAGGCCTTCGTGAAAGGCGTCCCAACGCAGGTGGTCGACATGGGCCAAGCCATCGCCGTTCAAGCTGACGCTGAGTTTGGCGCCGAATTCGACCGGCTTGTCCAGCTTGCCGCGCACCATCGGCCGCACATAAGGTTGGCTGATGCTAACGATACGGTAGTCGCAGCACCGAGTCCGGGTTCGATACATGTCCCTCTGCTGCTGATACAGGTGCTGGATTACCCAGTAGCGATGCAGCAGCCAGCGGGGTAACGGCAGCGGCGTGCCTGCCGTGATCGGCGCCAACAGGTGTTCGATATGGCCCAGGTTACGGCGCAAATACTGTAGTTGTTGTTTGAGGCCTCGGCGCAGCACTTTCCGGCTGGGGCGCTTTTGTTTGGCGACGGCCAAATAGGCGGCGCGGGCTTTGCGACGGTACGTTCTAGGTTTGTCCGCCACCTTCAGCCGCTTGCACAGGGTATCGATGATCCGTTCGGTCAATTCGCGCGCTTCGTTCAACAAACTCAAATCGGTGGGAAAGCGGATGGCTTGTTCGACCACGGTGGCATCCAGAATCAATTGACCGCGTGGGGCGATCGTCGGTACGACGCACGCTTCCTGGCCCGCTGCCGTTTGAGGCTGGTCTTGGGCGGTGGTATCGGGAACATCAACGGTGGCTAACTCGGACTGCGCCACAACATCCGTCGCAAGTGGCGTCGCGGTCGGCGATGGGTCATCCGGCTGCTGTTCGGATCGGTCGGCGAAAGGGCTATTCGGATTCTCGCGCCGTTCCGCCTCCGACTCGGCTGGCATTGGGCTTTCCGCTTCAGACCGTGCCGGTTTTTGGCCCTCGTGCGCCGCGATAATGGCCCGATGGAAACCTTCGAATACGGCTTCACCCATACGCTTGCGAACGTCGACCAATAACGACGGCGCAAACGGTGCCTTCGCTTGGTAACCGGCCAAGCCAACGAAGTATTGCAGATATGGGTTTTCCTGGATTTGCAGCACGGTTTCCACATCCGACAAACACTGCTTGTGCTTGATGATCACTGCGCCGATCACCAGGCGTGCGTCTTTCATCGGCCGGCCCCGGTCCGCCCGCATCCCTTGATAATAGCTCTCCGCCAGTTCATCCCAGGGCATACACTCGCTCAGTTTCACCCAGCGGTTATGTTTATCCAACGCCGTATCAAACGGCCAGTCGAATTCGGCTAGTGTCAGTTGTTTCGAGCTCGTGGTTCGTATCATTGCTGCACGGTTTTTGAGGGTCAGTCGGCTTTTTTCTTGCAGAATATTACACCAGAATCCAACTATATTCTTTTATAAACAATGAGTTATATTTACTGAGCAGACTCTAATTACCAGCGCACAAAGAGAATCACTCCGTCCAATGAACTTAACAATCGGCAAGAATTTGCCGTAAGCCGCGTCAAAATATCAGGGCGATAGCTTAAACTAAGCCCGCGTATCGATAGTCGTTGTTTTGGCAAGCAATTGTGCTAACTCGGTAGGTTCGGTAGCCGGATTTTGCTGCATCTTGGCGAGTTCGGACAAGCGCGACATTTGGTCAATGAGGTTAAGGTTACCGTCGGCCGAATGTAGTAATGCCAGTTGTTAAGCTGCCATGATTTGTTTACGCTCGGTTTTACTGAGGTGCTGCCAAGGTTGATTATCGGAGTCTTTTGCGGCGCTGTTCCCAGTTTCCCATTTGGCACCTTGATAGGGATGACCGACACGGTACGAGGCCTGAGCTAAGCCTGGATCGGACGAGGTAAAGGCTTGCGCGGTTCGGGATGTCGCATTATCTGCCGATTGACTATTTTGCGATGTCAATGCAGGAATGAATTTTTCCAATGCGCCAAAGCTAACGGCACAGGAAGCGGTAGTTTGCCAAATCAAACGCAAAATTATCGACTTGTTCCAAGTCCATACCGCTGGACTTCGCATACTCGCAGGCGCGTTCCAATGGCCTTCTTCTACTCGATTGCGGGAAGCGCAATCGAAGAAGTGCATACATCACACCAATCGTACGCAAGATACAACAGACGGCTTTTGGCTTTTAGCGTTGCTTAAACTGAATATTTGGCCTATTGAAACCAATCGAGCTAATAATGTTATGCCTTTACAACAATCCAAACGTTACGGCTTTAACCGCAGCCGCCGTTTTGTTGGTCGTATTTAATTTCGTAATGACGTTATTGATATGAAAATTGACGGTACGTTCACTGATACCAAGGATGCTCGATATTTCGTTTGCTGTTTTACCATCCGCTGTCCAACGCAGAACAGAAATTTCTCGATTGGATAACTTCAAATTTTCCACTGGTGCCCATTTTGGCAACAAGCAGCGTGACATGGCCAAATGCGCCGATTGGGTAAGCCAAGCCATTTTAAAACGTTTGGCTGCAAGTTCTGTTTCAGTCAGTGGTTCATTGGATCTTGCCAGGGTTAACATGCCTGTCGCCCCATTTGTGTCTCGCATGGACTGAGCCCTGCCATAGCGTAACCCGAACGAGCGCGCTTCTTCCCAGAGTTCTGCCGTTGAAGCAAATAAAGTGTCTGACCAAAGAAGAGGTAGCTGCGAACGTAAAGCGTGTTTGACCGTGGGATCAACTGCACAATAGTTTTCGGCTAGATATTGCGCTTGCCACGCAGCCGGATAATTATTGACCATAAAGGTTTTTGGATTACTGATCGGCAACGGAAACCTGACACCGTAAGCACAATATTCGAAATCTAATTCTCTGCTTAAAGAAAGCAAGGTTTGAAATAGCTGATGCTCACAATCGATATTCAGCAATGCTTGAAGTTGATTTTCTTGCCAAGATTTCATCGGTATCCAGGTTTATTTATCCGATTCAATACGTCGAATCATTTCTGGGAAAATTATTATTCCGCATAGGTCATGTGCTTTAACCTGTCAATACTGACAGTTGTTACAGGGTCTTAAAAGAGGTCTAATAAAATCCCAATATTTATACTACCACTCTCAACAGCAGGAGTTATATGTTAGGCGAAACGACTGGTAATGTCCGTATTTTGCTGCGACTTGAAGGTGTTTTCGTATTGATTGCTGCTTGTGTCGCTTATGCCAAGCTGGGCTTGGACTGGAGCAGTTTTGCACTTTACTTTTTGGCGCCTGATATTGCTTTGCTCGGTTATTTCGCCGGTGCCAAGGCCGGGGCCATCAGCTATAACGCCACGCATTCCTATATCGGGGCAATAACCTGCCTGGTGATAGGCTTAGTTGCCAGCTTTCCCGCTTTTCAGGGCGCCGGATTAATTTGGTGCGCGCACATTGGTTTTGATCGGGCATTGGGATATGGACTCAAGTACCCGGATGGATTTGGTTTTACCCATCTTGGCCGTATCGGGCGATTTGTTGTTAACAGCCAGAAATAACGCAATAAGCGTAGTTTGTTCAGACTTTAGGAACACCATGACTTTTACTCTCGACAAGGTCGTACCCTGGGGACGCTCATACGCCGAATACGTCAGCATGTTTGATCTGACTACAGATGATTTGGCTTGTCGCATTCTAGGCTGCGGCGATGGCCCGGCAGGATTTAATACCAAACTGACCGAGCAAGAGGGCCAAGTCGTTTCAGTGGATCCGATTTACATGTTTGATGCCCAGCAACTTCAAAACCGAATTGCAGAAACTTATGAAATTGTGATGGCACAGGTTCGCCAAAATCAAAACAATTTTGTTTGGGATGTCATTCCATCGATAGAGCGGCTTGGCGAGATTCGGATGTCGGCCATGGATGCGTTTCTCGCCGATTTCGAGCACGGCAAGCAGCAAGGCCGATATGTCGCCGGGGAATTACCCTCGTTGCCTTTTACAAATGAACAGTTCGATATTGCCCTGTCGTCACATTTCCTGTTTTTGTATAGCGCGCACTTATCTGCCGATTTTCACCGGCAAGCGATAGCGGAAATGTTGCGTGTTGCTCGCGAGGTACGGATATTCCCACTGCTTGCGCTGGATGGATCAATGTCACCTTACCTTTCCGTGATAAGCGAAGACTTTAGCCGCCGTGGCTTTGCCGTACAGACCAAAAACGTTGCTTACGAATTTCAACGCGGCGGTAATCAAATGTTAGTCATCAAACATGTATCCAAATGAGGCCTCAATGATAAAAATCAGTATTTTGTATCCCAACAAACCGGATGCCCGCTTCGACCTGCAGTATTATCTGGAAACACACATTCCGATGGCGCTAGAAATCTTCAGCGCTCATCCAGGCTACAAAGGCGTTTCGATTGATCGAGGACTAGCCGGCGCCATCCCTGGAACGGAAGCTGCCTATGCGGTGATGTGCCATTTTCTATTTGATTCCGTGGAGGACTTCATGGCGGCATTTATGCCGCACGCGGAAAAGCTGCAAGGCGACATGGCCAATTACACCGACATCGAGCCGGTCATTCAGATCAGCGACGTACTGATTGCTCGATAAAGCCAGATTCATTTTTATGATTGCAGTAGCTGTGCAGAAATTGCCTATGAAATTCATTAAATGGCTTGTTGCGATTGTCCTGTTGTTACCGATTACTGCGTTTACGCTTATCAAACCCGTTCGCGTGCTGATTCCAGAAGCATTTGGTGTCAATTGCAGCGAACATAACGTTTGTGTGGACGATTATTCTCGGCTTGCTGAGGCGGTGTCGTTACTCAACGAATCGAAAAGCTTTCTAGCAGCGCAATGGGGTCTGTCTATTGATGAGCCTAAGATAATCTTCTGCAGTACCGAGAAATGTCGGTCTGCATTCGGGCTATCCAATAGGGCTGGGTTCACTTTTGGCAATTTCGGTATCGTGATGGCTCCGCGAGGATGGCAACAACACTATGTGACACATGAACTCATCCATCATTGGCAGGCTGAAACCTTCGGTAGCTTGGTTCGCTGGATGGCTAAGCCCTGGTTGATTGAGGGTATGGCCTATTCACTTAGCAACGATCCACGATCAGAACTGCATGAACCATTTGAATCGTATCGTCAGCAGTTCAATAACTGGTATAGGCATAATTCCAATAGCCCACTCAAAGATGCAGTGGGTTCGGCTCTCTAAATTGACAATAAAAAACATGACCGAATATCTTGGCGTTAGTGAGTTTATCGACTGGCAGCATCCTTTTCTCATGGCCAAGGCCGCCGAATTGGCTACCGGCTGTGTTAGCGATGAGGCAATTGCCAAGCGCTGTTTTGAATTCGTGCGAGACGACATCAAACATAGCTGGGATTACCGGCAGAATCCTGTGACTTGTAAAGCCTCGGATGTATTAATCCACGGCACAGGCTATTGCTATGCCAAAAGTCATTTACTGGCCGCACTGTTACGTGCTAATCAAGTTCCGGCGGGACTGTGTTACCAACGACTAACGGTCGAATCATCCGGTCCGCCTTATTGCTTGCATGGATTGAACGCGGTTTACCTGAAACAACATGGCTGGTATCGAATGGATGCCCGCGGCAATAAGCCGGGTGTCGTAGCCGAATTTTGTCCGCCCATCGAAAAGTTGGCGTTTCCGCTTGTCGATGCGCACGAGCAAGATATTCCCGGAATTTGGGCTGAACCCTTGCCGACGGTTGTGAAAGCACTAACTGAAAATAATACCGTTGAGGGGGTTTATGAAAACTTACCGGATTTTGTTGATTCAAGCCAATAGGCTTGGGCAAATAGCGGCAAACAAGTCTTTAGGATTTTTCAACTAACAACAGCAGCAAAAGCAAACCTGATTACCCATAAGCCTCAGCCAATTTAAGCAGCCTGCCCGGTATAGGTGGCGTATTGGCCGCCGCGACCAGAAACCGAGGCATCATAGCTTTCAGATCGAATCGACGGTTAAAGCGATAACAAAACTCCGCCAAATATCGAGGTAAATGTTTGGGATTGATGGCGTGGTAAGTACCGTTAATTGAACGCTTCACATTGCCGATCATGGTGTTAACCCAGGCGAATTCTTCTTTGGTCACACTGTCGGGGCCACCGCCGGTGACAATGGTGTAATGATGGCAGCCGCGATCAAGCACAGCGGAAAAGCAGGCTAGACCATCCGAATACACGAAGCTACCGGGCTCAAGATGTTTGCCGGCCCAGCGTTTGATTTCGCTGTTGCGGAAGCCTTTGACGACATTCAAGTTCATGGCAATCGGATGATGATCTTCGTTCAGAGCCACTGCCGCGACAAACGGCGTCTTGTTTTCCGAGCCACGCCCGCGTTTACCGCCTCGATGCTCGCCACCCCAGTAGACATCATCCAGTTGAATGATGCCAGCCAACGGTTTGCGGTCATCCCGCTCTTTCATGGCCTGCATGATTTTATGCTTGAGGCTCCAGGCGGTGTTGTAGGAAACGCCAACTTGGCACTTCAAAGCCAAGGTCGATAGGGCGGTTTTGGCTTGCGTCAGCAGATGGATCGCCAGAAACCACACTGTGAGCGGCAACTTGGTTTGTTCGAATAGCGTCCCGCTGATCAGCGAGGTTTGATGATGACAAGCCGCGCATTGGTATAAGTTGCGTGTTTTGACCAGACTGAACCGATGGCCGCCGCAACTAGGACATCGAAAACCACATGGCCATCGGGCCTGAAACAGGGCTTCGGCGCATTGAGTTTCTGTTCCATACCGATTCATGAAATCGGTCAAACTGAAGCCTTTTTGAAATTGGATCGGATTCTTTTTCATGGCGCGATCTCCTGTCTGGTCAAGGCTTTCATTGGACCCCCTGTGAGCTACAAAGTTGCTGAGGGTCGTGAGTAATCAGGAAAGCAAATGAGTGAATATAAAGGCGGCTGCATGTGCGGGGCGGTTCAATACGAATTGAAATCCGAACCACGCTTAGCTTTTTTATGTCAATGCAGGCAATGCCAAAGAATCACCGGAACGGGTCATTCTGCCGAGTTTGTAGCATCTGACAACGACACGATTCTTTCAGGATCGCTGAGTTTTTACGAATTGACTGCCGACAGCGGAAACACCATCAGCAGCGGATTTTGTCCAAATTGCGGCAATCCGGTGTTAAAAAAATCCGCTGGATATCCGGGCATGCTGTTTTTTCACGCCGCCACATTGGATAACCCGGCTGTGTTTAAACCGCTAAAGGTATTTTGGACCGCGAGTCATCAACCCTGGGATTACGTGAATCCAGCCCTTGAACGGAAAGAATTTTCCTAAGGTAAGGCCGTATCGAATGAACACAGCAAAACGATTTATCAGAATCCAGTGGTGTTTAAATAACGAGATGTCTTCATGCCGTCATTAAACCAAATAACGAAATATCGCCAGTTCGGAGCGGTCGACGGCCATCCGGTCATCTACTTCCATGGTACACCTGGGTCGGCTGAAGAAGGTCAAGTCTTCGATCGTTATGGCAAGGCAAATGACCTGAGCATCATTTGCTACGACCGGTCGCAAATCGATCCCCATTTAGACGGTGACGCGTATTACCGTTACATAGCAAAAGAAATTACAGACAGAGTCGCCGGCAAACCGGTCGATTTTATCGGTTTTTCGATTGGCGCTTTCATATCCATGCAAGTTTGCCAAACCATGACCGGCAAGGTGCGTAGCCTGCACTTGGTTTCCGCTGCTGCGCCGTTGGATGCGGACAGCTTTATTGATTCGATGGCGGGCAAAGCCGTTTTCAGACTCGCTCGAAATAATCCATTCGCTTTTCTACTGTTAACCAGGCTGCAAGGCTTTCTTGTACAGATTTTCCCAAGTCTGTTGTTTCGAGCACTGTTTTCCAGCGCTGCCGGCGAAGACAGAACACTGGTAGCCGACAGAGCGTTCCGGTCGACTATTAGCCAGGGATTGAAAACCTGTTTTAGTCATCCGCAAGCCTATGTACGCGACATCAAGGCCTATGTTCGACCCTGGAAAGAGTTGTTGCCTAATATTACCGCCAATGCCTATGTTTGGCACGGTTCGAAAGATAACTGGTCACCGGTTTCGATGGCTATTTTCTTGAAGTCGGCTCTGCCAAACTGTTCAAAAATAGAAATTATGGACGGACTTTCCCATTACTCATGCCTTTATCGCGTAAACCAAAAGATATGTTTGACGATCAACAAATTGAATCAGCAAGTAATAAAAGCCAATGACCACTTCGATTGCCATTCTTGGTGAATACCAGTCGACGTTCGCGCCCCACGCCTCGACCAATGCGGCGCTTGAGCATTCTCGAAAAATTTTAGAGGCGGATATCTCGGTGGACTGGATTTCTACCGCAGATATCGAACCGAAGCTGTTTCAGCGTTATTCAGGCATATGGGTTGCACCGGGAAGCCCTTATAAAGATATGGGTAAAACGTTGTGGGCGATTCGTTACGCACGGGAAAATGGCATCCCCTGTTTTGGCACCTGCGGCGGATTCCAGCACATCGTCATCGAATACGCTCGCAATGTCCTTGGATTCAAAGATGCTCAACATGCGGAATACGATCCGTACGCTTCGAAACTCTTCATTTCGCAATTGGCCTGTTCACTTGCGGGCCGCGAGATGCGACTAAATTTCGCACCGGGGTCGCAGGTCGCTGAGATTTATGGCCGCTTGTTCGCAACGGAACATTACTACTGCAATTTCGGCGTCAATCCAAACTTCATCCGGGATTTGAAACAAGGGCCATTGCACATCGCCGGCTCGGATGCCGAAAGTGAAGTCCGTGTCATTGAGCATCCCGGCCACCCGTTTTTTATTGGAACGCTATTTGTACCGCAGGCACGTTCTACGCCTGATATGCCTCACCCCCTCGTTACTGCATTCTTGGAGACAGCCGTTGATTCCGAAATATAACAGGCAGAGAGGAGCGCTTCGGTGCTAGCCGTTTCGCTTTTCTCAACCTTTCATCAGGAAGCAAGCCTGCATCATTTCCACATTTATTGAGACTATCCACATGGAAGAATTTGACCACATTGCAAAAGACCTTCAACAAGACAAAAAAGTTGTATTTACGGCTCAATCTTGCAAAAACTTTCACCAACGCATGCTGATCTGTAAACACGCTTTTGAACAGGGTGTTGTCCCAGTCAACCCTTTCAACTTGTTTGGTTATTTCCTCTACGAACTAGTCGACAGAGACTTGGTTAGATGCGGGAATAACAATCTCTTGAAGCGATGTGACGAGCTATGGGTATATGGGGAAATTAGCGATGGCGTCCTCGCTGAAATTCAGATGTTCAAGGACTACAAGAAACCGGTGAGATTTTTCGATATTTCCAAGCTCCCAGCGGAGGTAAAGGAAATTTCCAAGTACGACCTGATCTTTGAAGATAACGTCAGGCAGTACAAGGGTTCTATTTAATAAGTGGTAAGCATGTACCAAATAAATCCATTTGCCCTGACTTGGTAGTCAACAGGGGCTATATGCAAAAACCACGCATCTCTCAGTACTTCGGCATTAAAATTTCAGTAAATAACTATGGCTAGAAATATTGAAATAAAGGCATATATCGAGAGTGTCGAAACTTTGGAGCCCAAAGTGGTCAAAGTTGCAGATATGGGACCAACCGAAATCTTCCAAGACGATACTTTTTTTCAATGCGAATCAGGGCGATTGAAACTCCGTGCATTCTCTGAAAGCCTCGGTGAGCTTATCTTCTATAAGCGTTCCGATCAGGCCGGACCCAAAGAATCATTCTATGTTCGTTCCCAAACAACAGAACCCGCTACATTACGCGAAGCCCTTTCACTCGCTTACGGTGAGATTGGTCGTATACTAAAGCGTAGAAGGCTATATCTTATTGGCAGAACTCGCATTCACCTTGATAGAGTAAATGGACTCGGAGACTTTCTTGAGCTTGAAGTTGTGCTTTCCGAGGATGAGTCTACACAAGAAGGCATAGCAGTCGCACACCAACTCATCGACATATTTGGCATTGAACCAACCCAACTAATCGAAGGTGCGTACATTGATCTCTTGAACAATTCAGGATATACAAAATGTGTTCAACACGGGCATTCGCGGAGCGCACGTTAAGTGAGCTACTATGTTTCTCTTGATTCAATCAATGCCTGAACTTTCCGCCCATCAATAATTTGCATATTTACCGACCACGTAGCTTGGGGGGTCAGCAAAGATTCGCAGCGAATCAAACGCGCCTGGCGACATGCTGCTAGCCAACTGTTGCACTGATCTGAATCATTTCCGCGATATGCTCCCCCCACAATTTATATGTAAATTTCCCAGGATGAAACCCATCGGCTGCGATGTAGCTTGGATCCAGAGGATATGGAACTTGCACAAACATACAACCGACCTCATTCTCAGCGACCGCTTGCATAAGCTCGTTGAACTGTCTCGCCCTGAGACCCAACCACCACCGCAATGGATTTGGTAAACCGGGAAACAGATGCATCGGTGGAATGCTGGACAAATATATTTGCTTTGCCCCGAATTTAGCTCTGAGCAAAGTCGCAAGAGCATGCAAATTTGTAACCCAGCGACCACAACTTGTTAGCGATGTAACGTCATTGACGCCTATGGATACAACCACAATTTCAACGCGATTTGCCGGTGCTTCCGTCAACTTTTCCAATAGCCGAGATGATGAATCTCCCGATTGAGCCAACAGCCGCCAAGAAACTGACCTTGTAGCACTGAGAGCAGATACCAGCCTTCCTGAAAGGGCATGACGCTGATGCCCAACACCAACCCCGGCCGCCGCGGAATCTCCGGTAATGAGAAGAAGTAGCTCTTCTCCCTCACCCACCTGCCCAGCCCGCTCACCATCAGGCTCTGGTAATTGTGCCGTAAACCAACGAACAAACCTTCCCTGAAGGTAGAAAAGCGGCCAAAGTAAAGCTAGTGCAATGTAGTAATTCATATCTTTTACGGTCGGCTGATGCCGAGCTAAAGGGTGTGTAGCCAAGCGCTACATCCCTTTGAGCAATGTGTTAGAAATTATAGATATTCAGTGTCACCAATTGGTAAGACGTGGATAACGAAAGCACTCCAAAGACGGCGAGCATGGCCGCCAGAACTTTCATTGTTGCTAGATACCCACGGCTCTCTAGAGATGGAAGAAAATTGGCCGCAAGCACGGCAACCGCAATCTTTGAAACGATGAGTGTTCCAATAGCTGTAATCACAAACACGATGCTTTCTGGGGTAGTACCTCGAATAATATAACTGCCTCCTACTGTAAACCAAAAGAGATAGGGACTAGGATTTAGCAGATTGACTTTAACCGCCATGCCCAGTGAATGGCGGACACCCAATTTGGACATGATGGCGATATTCCTGACACGCAACATTTTCCATGACAACCAAAGCAAATACACGCCTCCAATGAGACTGAGTGCCGCGGCAAAGAGATTGATATTCCTGAATTGCGATAGGAAATACAATGCGGCGAGAATAATTGGTCCATCGGTTATCAGCGGAGCCAAACTTGCACGAATACCGCTTGGTAATCCACGCGAAAGAGTTTGCTGGATCACTACAATCCCAAGAGGGCCTGGTTTTAGGCCGGCTGCTAACCCAAAGAAAAAGGCAGAAACAAAAAATTCGTTCATGATCCCTACCATTGACATTTCTAACGGCAAGCCCACCCGGCTAAAACTTCAGAATGGTTTTTGCTCGGGTGAAGCACATTGTTTGGCGCGATTCTCATCCTACTTCAATCTTAAATAAATTCATGATCACAAACCTTGGCCTTATTTTTACGGCGTAAAGGCCGCTCTCGGTACGAGCTTTGATCTCGCCATTTCTGGAAGAGGTCTGTAGTTAAGGGCCGGTTTTGTCAAAATTCCAATGTCTCGGATTAAAACGTTTGCCGCCCATAAAGCTCATTGAATGGGACCATAATATTCTCGCGGTAAGCTTTGCGTTTGGTCAGTGCCTGATACCATCGTCTGACATTAGGAATTTCCGGGGTAGGAACGCCCATTTCAAAGTAACGGTAAAGCGAAGTCGCAACGGGAATATCGCCCATGGTAAATGCGTCGCCGGCCAAAAAAGCTTGCGAAGCCAGATGCGCGTCCAATAAAGCCAAATGCTTCTCGCACCGCTCCGCCGCCTGTTGAATCCGCTGCTGATTTCGTAGTACCTCAGGTGTCCTGTAAAAACCCCAGAACAAATCGAGAAAATCGTCCTGAAATGTCGCTAACTCCCAATCCATCCAGCGATCGGCCAATGAACGCTCTGCCGGTGATTCCAGCCATAAATGATTTTGGCTATAGGTAGCACAAAGATAGCGAACAATACTGTTCGATTCCCAGATCACAAAACCATCATCGGCCAGAACCGGGATACGCCCGTTGGGATTCATCGCCAAAAAATCAGCTTGGTCGAGACCGCCAAACCCGCCACCCACTTCGATATGCTCATAAAGCAAATCGAGTTCGCCTAAAGCCCAACTTACTTTTTGAACATTGTAGGCGTTACGCCTTCCCCAAAGTTTAATCATATTCCTGGCACAACCTCATAGTGCAATACGGTGGGAAACGGATTGTAAAAATGGTGCAGCATACGCTTCCATTCTTGGTACTCCGGCGACTGACGGAAGCCATGTTCGTGGGCTTCGAGAGATTGCCAACGCACAAGCAAAACATAGTGTTCTTTCGATTCAATACATCGTCGCAGTTCGTGACTATTAACCCGGCCCTTAAATACCCTGTTAATCTGGTAAAATAGCGCATGAGAAATGAAAAAATCGATGCACGAAAATTAACAGTGGAAGGGCGTGGTTTGTTGCGGCAAATGGTCCTTCGTCTTCGCAAACAATCCGGCATGAGTTGCGAGGAACTGGCGCAGATTGCCGGCGCCCATCAACGAACGATAGAGGACTGGTTGAGAAAAGCCCGCCTTGCCGGTGAGGGTATGCTGGAAGAAAAACGCCGAGGCCGCCGTTTCGGTACAGGTCGAAAATTGACGATGACGGATGAATGCTGGGTGCGTGATCAAATCATTGATCAGTGCCCGGCACAGCTGAAACTGCCGTTTGCACTGTGGACACGGCCGGCCATCAAAGAGTTGATTCGTGAACGCTTTGGTGTCGAACTGCAAGATCGGTTGATCGGCAAGTATTTGAAACGCTGGGGCTTTACTCCACAACGCCCGATCAAAAAAGCGCTGGAGCAAGACCCCGCCAAGGTCACCGAATGGTTGGAGGCTACCTATCCGGCGTTACAAACCAAGGCAAAAGCCGAAGGCGCCAGTTTGCTATGGGGCGATGAAACCGCGGTCAAGGAAGATACCAATTGGATTCGGGGCTACGCACCTAAAGGACAGACGCCGGTCATCAAAACACCGACCCGCTGGAGCAAACTATCCATGATTTCAGCCATTTCCGCGCGCGGCGAAGTGGTTTTCCAGATCGTCGAAGGCTCGATTAACAACGAACGGTTCATTGCGTTTCTCGAGCGACTCATCGAAGGGCGCGACCGTAAGGTCATTCTGATCGTCGACAACCTGCGCGTTCATCATGCCAAGCAGGTCACTGAGTGGCTCAAGGATAAACAAGATCGAATCGAACTGGCGTTTCTGCCACCTTACAGCCCAGAGTCCAATCCTGACGAGTATCTCAACCGCGATTTCAAAACCGCCTTGCGGTCAGGTCCGGTTAGCCGAACCACAGAAGATTTGTTGGCAAAGGCTATGGCTTTCATGAATCGAATTGCCAACTTGCCCGAGCATGTTTCCTCTTATTTCAGACATCCGTCAGCTGTGTATGCAGCACAGGGTATTTAAGGGCCTTGTTAATAATATACCCCGGCATGGATGCGATAATAGTCTGCGCTCTCTTAAACGCGTTTTCAAACTCTACGGTTTGGCCGGGGCGAATCTTCAGTTGGGCGATTTCCAGAATCATTGCGGAATAAACATAAAAAAGATTCCGCATATCTATCATGAAAACTACGTCGCCACAACAAAAGTAAAATGCCCGATGATCGATCTTACGCAGTGGCTGGCTCAAACGTTTAGCATCATAAACCGTTTCCACACCTGATCCGGGAGCATAGCCTCTACCGCCTCTTCATGCGACTTTCCGTGAACCAACCGCTGATACTGATAAAGGAATGCCGATGCGCGTTTATTGACTACGCAATGAACCGATACTTTCTTATCCGATAACGCTTCCATAATTCCGATAATCATTTTTAAATGTTCGAGGCTCGGCTCGTTGAAAGGCACAGGCATATGCACGTATGCCATATTTCGAGAAGACACGATATTCCCCTCTTCTGGAATCGCGTTTTCCGAATTCGGCATTGCTAGATTAATCACAGCCTGATAGCCGGCTTCGGCAATGTCATGGAACTGTAGCGAGTTGGGTTGCCCCGACGACGCGATACGATTCGATACTAGGATGTAATTTGTGATGTCTTCAACAGCCATTGGATTCCTCAAACGACACTAAAGATTTCCAAGCATTATGCTAAATACTAGAAATGTCTGTGATTTGTACCCAACCGCCCCGCGTCAAATATGGCGTTAACAAACTCTACTGCCGTTTGCTTCAAACCACCCATTCATTTCTCGCATAACGGCAGCAAACACACGAGCTTGCAATCCGGCTGCGCGGCAACAAGTAGCGTGGTTTGCATGAAACGCAGCACGCCTCGTTGCGGATGGTGAAAACGCCGCTCGCCGCCCTCGCGGTGCAATACCGCTTGTTCTTGCCAAAAATGCACAAAGTCCGGGCTGCCGGACGATAACGCGTCAATTAGGGCCTGCAACGCCGCGTCCGTAGGCCGGCGGCTGAAATCGGCGCGGAACTCGGCCGCCAACCGCTGGGCACGCTCCGGCCAGTCGGCCAGCAATTTTTTGGCGCCGGGCTCCAAAAACACGAAACGCAAAAGATTGCGTTCGCGGCTTTCCGCATCGAGCCAGCCGACAAACAATTCAGCGGCGGCCGCGTTCCAGGCCCTGGCCGTCCAGCCAGCATCCAGCAGATAGGCCGGTCCGCTGAAGTGCCTAGGCAACGCCAGCAAGTCGAATGGCAGTTCGGTTTGAGGTTCGGCCGCCGCCAAGGGATCTCGCTTGCCAGCCAGATCGAACAGCGAGGCTCGCTCCGCCGGCGTCAAGCGCAACGCATCGGCCAAGCGGGACAAGGCTGCCGGTGAAGCCGCCACGTCACGTCCCTGTTCCAACCAGGTGATCCAAGTGATGCTGACCAACGCCGCCTCGGCCAATTCTTCACGCCGCCAGCCAGGCGTGCGCCGTCGTCCACTGGTTTTAGGCGGCAGTCTTTCGCGGTGAGCGCGGATAAAGGCGCCGAGCAGGCGTTTGGGATCGGGTTCACTCATGGTGCCTTTTATACCAGGATAAATCATCATCTTGTACTGGTTTATCAATCGCCGAACAATAAGCCGTCATCCACAAACAAAGGATTCGCTATGACAAACGATAAGCACCACCAATCTCTGGTCGCCGGGAAATTCGGCGATCACGCCCTAGATTATCTTGCCAGCACCACCCATGCTCAGGGCGAAGACCTGGAACGCATGGTCGAAATTATCGGCGCCCACCAACCGGGCTCCGTGTTGGATTTGGGATGCGGCGCAGGCCACGTCGCCTTTCGCTTGTCGCCGCTGTCGCAACAAGTGATGGCTTGCGATTTGTCCGACGCGATGCTGGCTGTGGTCGAAGCGGAGGCCCAATGCCGCGGATTACACAATATCGCGGTCCGAGCCGGAACAGCCGAAGCCCTCCCCTTTGCCGATGCCGGTTTCGATTGGGTCGTTAGCCGTTACAGTGCGCACCATTGGACCGAGGTCGCCGCTGCACTGGCTGAAATGCACCGGGTATTGCGGCCAAACGGTATGCTATTGCTGATGGACGTCCTTAGTCCGGGAACGCATTTGCTGGACACCTGGCTGCAAAGTCTGGAGTTGCTGCGCGATCCTTCGCATGTCCGCGACCGCTCACTGGCCGAATGGCAAGCATTATTGGCGACGGCCGGCTTTAGAACCGCGAGCGTCCGGACTTTTCGCCTCCCGCTGGCGTTTGGCCCGTGGATCGAACGCATCGGAACCCCTCCGCCCCACGTCACGGCGCTTCGTCGTTTGCAACAGAGCGCGCCGCGAGAAGTGTCCGACTACTTCGCTTTCGAGGCTGACGGCAGTTTTACTGTAGACACGGTGCTGATCGCCGCCGAAGCCATGGTAGGTAGGTCATGAGCGCATACAAATGGGACGCCGAGGATTACGCTCAGCACTCCCATGCGCAGAAACGTTGGGCCGGCGAATTGATCGCACGCCTGGCTCTGACCGGAAATGAAGCCGTACTGGATTTGGGTTGCGGCGACGGATGGGTCGCGGCGCAACTAGCTGACGCACTGCCGAACGGGTCGGTGGTGGGCGTCGATTGTTCGCCGGCGATGATCGAACTGGCCCGCCGCCGCTACCCGCCGGACCACCATCCCAATCTGCACTTTCAAATCATGGACGCGCGCGCATTGAGTTTCGAAGCGCGCTTCGATTGGGTGTTTTCCAACGCCGTGCTGCATTGGGTCGATGACCACCGTCCGGTACTGTCCGGTCTCTATCGCAGCTTGAAACCGGGCGGAAAACTGCTGTTGCGCATGGGTGGCCAAGGCGATGTGGCGGAGATACGGACCACTATGGACAAAGTCACCATGTCGGCACAGTGGTCCGAGTATTTTCAAGGCTTCGAATTTCCGTATACCTTTCCAGCGGTCGATGAATGCCGGGTGATGCTGAAAGCCAAGGGATTTACCATCAAACGGCTAGAACTCATCGCCACGGATATGGCGCACGAGGGCCGGGCAGGTTTGGCGGGCTGGATTCGAACCACCTGGCTGCCTTACACACAGCGGATTCCGGAGAACCTGAGAGAATCGTTCATCGAAACGGTTTGTTCAGATTATTTGGATCAAGTGCCATTGAGCGCGGACGGCAAAGCCCATGTGGCAATGGTCTTGCTCGAAGTCGAAGCGAATAAATCGGACAAAACGTAAGCCCCGCAGCCCCGAATAGCGAAGCAAATTCGGGGCTACTAGCCTTGCCAATCACAGCGACAACGGGAGTCACCAGCTGGTTACGCACCACAATAGTGGACGGTCCACGGATGCGTCAACACATCACCTTGGCATCAGCGCGAACACTCCCCAGCCCAGGTACTCACGCGTGTAAGCGGCGTAACGCACGGGTTCCGAGGTCAGTTGGGCCCGAACCTCTTGCGCGAATTCGTCCTCGGGATTGGCTTCAAGCCATCGGCGCATCGTGAGCCATTTGGCCGCCTCGTATCTGTCCCAGCCGTCTTGGTCGGCCAGAACCATTTCAACAACGTCGTAGCCAAGGCGTCAGAAAGACGCGAGAAGTTCCGGGAGCATGAGAAAGTCAGCAATTGAGTTGGCAAGACATCCCCTAGCGACCGCTGCCGTCGGCGGTAACTGACGCCAGAAGGGCTCGCCGATAAGGATGATTCCTCCGGTACGCAAACTCTTCACCAGCAACTCAATCGTGCCGGCGACGCCACCGCCGATCCAGGTAGCACCGACACAAGCTGCCACGCCGACCCTCTCCTCGGAAATATAGCCGGCCGCATCGCCATGGATGAACTCGACTTGACCGGTGACGCCGAGTGCATCGGCACGGCGTTTCGCTTGTTCGGTGAACAAGCGGCTCATGTCGATGCCAGTGCCTATGACGCCGTGATCGCGTGCCCAAGTGCACAGCATCTCCCCCGAGCCGCTGCCGAGGTCGAGCACTCGGGTCCCCGCTTCCAGACGCAGCGCTGAGCCGAGTGTAGCGAGTTGTTCTGCTGTGATCGGGTTATGGATGCGGTGAGCACTTTCGGTGATGTTAAATATTCGTGGTATATCCACAGTGGAAAATCTCCTTACGGGTGTGAATAGATTCGGGCAAAGCCTATCTCGCGCGCGAAGCGGCCCGCTGTTACGGGCTCGGTTGAACAAAGGATCAGGCCTCGCCCGATGGAAACCGATGTACATGTTCATAGGGTTCGCCAACGGCCGCCAGAAAGCACGAGAGGCTCTCCAATGAACCCGTTGAGTAGAATTCAGTTGCCACCGGCTTGCACACGCTGCCGTTCGATGCCGGCAGTACCTGGTGAAGCTGCCGACCGATGGCTACTGACGGCTCGATGATGGTGACGGATGGTCCCGATATCCGTGCAATCGACTCCATCAAAAACGCGTAATGCGTGCAACCCAGAACAATGACGTCCGCACCGGCTGTGAGGCCCGGCCGCAGGTAATTTTCCAACAGTGCATAGGTCGATTCGTGATTTATCCGCCCGAGTTCCACTTGATCGGCAAGCCCTGGGCAGGCCTGTAAGATCACGCGAACACCTTGGGCGTATGTGTCGCAGAGTCGCGTGACGGATTCGCTTCGTATTGTATTGGTCGTGGCTAGCACAAGAACCGCCTTTGTCTTGGTTATTTGAGCGGCGGGCTTGATTGCCGGCTCCATGGCAATTATAGGAAGGGTATGAAGAGATCGCAGCCGTTGTGCGGAGACGACGCTGGCGGTATTGCAGGCCAGTACCAGCGATTTTGCGCCTCGTCGCAACAAAAATCCTGCTATTTGTCTTGTTCGCTCCAGAATGAACTCTGAAGATTTGTCGCCATAAGGCGCGTTGGCGCCGTCCGAAACGTAAATAAACGATTCCTCGGGCATCTTCACGCGCAACGCGCGAAGAACCGATAGCCCGCCGACACCGGAATCGAGGACTCCGATAGGTGCAGGTTCTTCGGCATGACTACTGTACATTTTGTGGACTGAGAAGCCTAGCTCTGCAAATCAGCTGGACAAAAAATTCGTAGCGACTTTTGGACCGGCTGAATACGCCTTGTTAGCTGTAGGTTAAACATTTACTTCAAAGCCAAGATCAACATCGCATGCAGCCTGACCACCCCGTATTCCCCAATTTTCGGCGGAAATTTCACGCAGCATGATTTTTGTGTGATTAGCGGGAATACCAGACTGAGACAGATTGTTAACGATGGCTTTGTATAGGTTCCGCTTTGCTTCAAGCGATCTACCCGCGAAACAATCAATACTTATATGTGTGTAATACTCTGGCTTTTCTCGGTCTGGCGGGCATTGAAACCTATGCGGTTCATGTACGAGCAACCGCACATTCCTGTCGCCTGGAAGTATTTTGAAAGCCTCCCGCAGTGCGGCATGAACGGCCTCCATTATTTCAGATTCAATTTCTGGTGAGTATTGCTGACGTACTTCTATAAGTGCGCTTGGCATTTTTAGTCCTAAAACAGCTAATGTTTGAATTAAGGTGCTGGCGGTAACCGGTCCCGTTTGAATGATGAGCTAGGCTCATTTCTGAATGCGAGCCATGACCACATGATACCTGCCTGGCGATTGATCGGTTGGGCAGACTCTGTCCGCACATATAGGACTTCTTTGAGGCCGTCCCGTCTGGCGAGTTCTATTGTTTCCTCGGCAGTAACCTCAAATGCTCGCCTGCCCGCTGGAGTCGGCCCATGTCGCAAAGACATAATAAGCAAAGCACCGGGCTTGAGCAACGCCGCAATATTTGACATGGCGTGCTTACGTTCATTCTCTGCAAGATGTGCCCACACTGCTGTAACCAGTGCAATATCGAAAACTTCTTTGCGAGCCATGGTCTTGAGTAGCATTGGCAGACTATCGTCAAGCCACTCGATCCGGTTTGAAGAATGGAGTCTGGCGCCTGCTTCTCGAAGTGGGTCTGTTGGCTCTACTGCTAGGATGCAATGTCCTTTCTTCGCGAGCCACGCGGCGTCAATCCCTGTACCGGCACCTAAATCCAAAATCTTGCTTGCCTTTGTCGGTAGCAAGTGGAGCACTGCTTTGTATTTCTCGGTGAAAGGAACGCCTTCGTATAGGGAGATGAGTGACTCCGCATCTTCGGCATAACCCTCAGTTCCAGGAACAAACTTTGACAGTGTAAGGGCGGACATTTGCGGGCCTACGCTACGAATTAGACGGTTAACGGCATATCTGGCGGGTTGTTAATTTTCTATATTTAGCACTTCAAGCGATCTATATTTAGCGGTCAATATTGCTAATATCCTGCATCAAATAGTCAATTTGAAGCCTTACTCATGTCTATGCAACTGTTTTTCAATACCCTATTCAAAGGTAAATATAGTCAAACCATATTTCTATAATACTGAAAACAACATCTTTAGACTAAGCAGAATCAGCAGTAATGCAAAGATTTTTTTTAAAGACGCGACTGGTATTTTGTGAGCCAGCCGAGCTCCGTAAGGTGCTGTAATGAAGCTTGCCGCAGAAATTAGAAGTACGGCTGGAGCGTAAACAAACCCGAACGTATATTCGCTTCCCGATGTCACCGTCCAGCCATTGATGACATAGCCTGCGGTGCCGGCGATGGATATGGGGAAGCCTATTGCGGCAGATGTTCCAATGGCTTTCTTGATATCGACATTTTGCCAAACAAGATATGGAACGGTTAAAGAACCACCTCCGATTGATACCAGCGCAGAGACTGCGCCAATACCGGAACCGACACATAACAACCCGACACTGCCTGCCAGTTTTCTACTGGCTTTTGGTTTCTTGTCCAAAAACATTTGGCTTGAAACGTAGGCCATGAATAATGAAAAAAACAAGGCAAGATAAAGTGGGCGGGTATTGACTGCTATAAATGTGGCCACAAATGTCCCCAGGATGATGCCAAGCGACATAATTTTAACGATATTCCAAACGACAGCACCTTTTGCATTATGCGCTCTCACACTTGACAAAGAAGTAACAATGATTGACGCCATCGATGTTCCCAATGCCAAATGAATCACTTTTTCAACCGGAATACCTTGATAAATAAAGATTGTCGTTAAGACGGGTACCATAATCCCGCCACCACCAATACCTAGGAGCCCGGCCATAAATCCGACGAATGCCCCAAGCACTAAAAAAGATAAAACCCACTGTGTTTCCAACAACATCATATAGTTCTGCTGTTAAAGCCCAACGTAATGCTAACCGGCGCACAGATAAAATCAATGTCGCCGTAATCGCAACCGCACTGGCTCAGCAACGCGGTGATTTGGCCACGGTGGTGAGTCTTGTGGATCAATAAGGTGGTCAATATGGTTGCCACCTCCAATACCCTGTCCTGCCCGGTGGAGAGGCTGCGGAAAGCGATGCGCCGTTGTAAATCGTCGGTTTGCAAGCCTTGAATCCAATCCAGCAAAACTTGGTCGCAATCGATTTGCGCCGCCCGCAATTCGGCGAAATCGGCGTAAAGCTCCAAGTCCAAGCGTTGATAAGGCACCGGGCGCCCTTGTAAGCGGGCGAGCCAGACGCGATCGCCCAACAGCAAGTGGTTCCAGGTGCCGTGGATGGAACCAAAAAATACGCCGCGCTCCCGTTTGCGTTCCCCGTCCGCCAAAGTGAAGCAGGCGTCATATAGTCGTTGATTCACCCACTGGCTGTAACGCGCCTGTAACAGCAAATTCTCCAGCAAATTCATAAGATTCCTCCGCACTCTCGTTCTATGGTTCGCCGAAAGGCCTGTTGCAAGTGGAGGAATACCGGTCCGGGGCAACTAGGCAATGCACGGCAATCAACACTAGCTACCGGTATCAGTTCCGCGCCGGTGCCGGTCAAAAAGCATTCGTCGGCAGCGTACAGGTCGTACACGCCCAACGGCTGTTCACCGGTTTCAAGACCGTCGGCTTCCGCCGATTCCAACACCAAATCGCGGGTGATGCCTTCCAGCGCGCCCTCGCTACAAGGCGGCGTCAACAATCGCCCGTTTCTAACGATAAACACATTGTCGGCGGTACCTTCGGCCACCCGGCCTTGGGCGTTGAGCAGTATCGCTTCGTCGGCTCCGGCATGGTTGGCCTCGATTTTGGCCAGAATGTGGTTCATATAATTCAAGCTTTTGATGCGCGGATCCAGGCCGTCGGCCGGCAAGCGGCGCACCGACGACACAATCAGCCGAGCGCCGGCCTGCTGGTGGCCGACGGCTATCATCGTCAATTGGTCGGCGATGGCAATAACGTTGGGCTGCGAACAACTCTTGGGATTCAAGCCCAACGGTCCGGCTCCGCGCGTCACCATCAGACGAATATAACCGTCGCCGTCGGCGAAGGCAGCGATCAGCTGTTCGATAGCCGCCGTCAATTCGGCTATCGAGAATGGTATTTCCAGCGCAATCGCCCGCGCCGACAGTTGTAGACGCCGCAAATGCCGTTGCAGCCGAAATGCCTGGCGCCGGTAAAAGCGTATGCCTTCGAAAACGCCGTCGCCATACAGCAAACCGTGGTCGTTGACGGGGATAAGCGCTTGCCCGGTAGGCAACAGTTGGCCGTTCAACCAGGTTATCGAATGGATAGTCATCAAATTCTCCTGTAAATTTAGCGGTGGTATGAAGGTTTTCTGGCAGCCAAGACGCAGGCGACGACCAGTGCGGCGGTTGCCAGCTGTTCAATCTCGACGCGTTCACCGATTAACGCCGCACCGGCGGCCATGCTGAGAAACGGCTGCAGTAATTGCAGTTGGCCGATCCGCGCGGTACCGCCCAGCGCCAGGCCACGATACCAGGCAAAAAAAGCTAGATACATGCTGATTACGCTGACGTAGGCGAAGCCCAACAAACTCGGCCAGCTGACCAGCTCGAAGTGCGGCGGCGCAGTGTTCACCACCCACGGCAACAACAGCGGCGCAGTTATCAACAACGCCCAACTGATGGTCTGCCAAGCACCCAGCTGTTTTGCCAAACGTGCACCTTCGGCGTAACCGTAGGCTACGCAAGCGATGGCGGCCAGTAGATACAGATCGGCTTGTTGCAGTCTGGTTTCCCCGGACAGGTAGACGAAGACCAAAATAGCCGCGCTACCCAATGCCGTTGCCAGCCAGAACGGCCATGCCGGCCGCTCACCCGACAACAGCACGCCGAAACCGGCGGTCAACAACGGCGTCAGGCCGACCACCACGGCAGCATGCACCGCCGACACCTGTTGCAAAGCCAATGCCGACAGCAGCGGAAAGCCGATCACTACTCCGGCAGCGGTTGCAGCCAGCCTGAGCCATTGGCTGCCCCTGGGCAAGCGACCGCCGCGCCACCACAACACCAATGCCGCCAGCAATGAAGCTGCAACCGCCCGGCCCAGGCCAACGAAAACCGGATCGAGTTCCGCCACTGCCATTCGGGTTGCCGGCAAGGTCAGGCTAAAACCGAGAATGCCGGCGCAGCCGAACCAATAACCGCGCTTGAGCTCGGAAGTTTGGAGAAACGTCGTAGGGCTTTGGTCGCCAGCGGCAAGCGCAGCGCGGTTAAACATGCGGGATTTCATAGCCTTGTCCTGTTTGATTGAAGGCGTCACTTTAGACTATGATCAGGCAACCGATACAGATGCACAATCTGTAAATTATATCGATACAATTTTGACTCAAATTGAATTGTATCCATCGCCAAATGCCGAAACTGTATTGTAAACACCATGACCTTACGCTACGAAAACCTAGCCGAACATTTGCTTAACGCCATTGCGCAGAATCTGTACCGGCCGGGAGAACGCCTGCCCAGCGTGCGCCGGCTCAGCCACCAACATCAGGTCAGCACGGCAACCGCGGTGAGCGCATTGCGGCTGTTGGAGGATCAGGGCCACCTTGAAGCCAGGCAACGCTCGGGCTATTACGTCAGGCCGCGCCCGCGCTGTTCGCTACCGGAACCGGCAATTTCCACACCGCCACGTGAACCGACCTTGGTAACGGGGCAGGAATTGGTGTTGCGCTTGATCAAAGCCGCCAATAATCCGAAGATCGTGCAGTTGGGTGCAGCCGTGCCGGCGCCGTCGTTTTTGCCGACGCAAAGGTTGGCGCAAATGTCGGCCAGCGTCGCCCGGTTTTACCGCCAACGCATCTCCAATTACGAATTTCCGCCGGGCACGCCGGAATTGCGACGGCAAATCGCCCGGCGCATGTCGGAACAGGGCTGCCCGGTCGATCCCAGTGACATCTTAATCACCAACGGCTGCCAGGAAGCAATGTCGCTGGCATTGAGAGCGGTGACCGGGCCGGGCGACATTGTCGCCGTCGAATCGCCGACCTTTTACGGACTGTTGCAAATCATTGAATCACTGTCCCTACGCGCGATCGAAATTCCGACCCATCCGCGCGACGGCATCGCGCTGGATGCGCTGCAATTGGCCTGCGAGCAATGGCCGATCAAGGCCTGCATCGTGGTTCCCAACTACAGCAACCCTTTGGGTTATTGCATGAGCGATGCACGCAAACGCGCGCTGATGGAACTAGTCAACCGCAACCGAATTGCGCTAATCGAGGACGACGTTTATGGAGATCTGGGTTTTGGTATGCAACGGCCGTCAACGGTGAAAAGTTGGGATAGCGAGAGACGGGTATTGTATTGTTCGTCGTTCTCCAAATCGTTGAGTCCGGGTTTGCGCGTGGGTTGGCTGGTGGCCGGGCCTCACTTGGAACAAACCGAATATCTGAAATACGTCAGCAATCTGGCGACGCCGACCCACGCGCAATTGACGGCCGCGGAAATGCTGGCAAAGGGCGGTTACGAACGGCATCTACGCCAGGCGCGCAACCAATACCGGCAAGCAGTGGATAGGATGACCGCGGCCATCGGCGCTTATTTTCCACCGGGTACCCGCGTCACCCAGCCGGAAGGCGGCTTCGTAATCTGGGTGGAGTTGCCGGAAAGTGTCGATGCAACGGCGCTGAGCCGGCTCGCCTTGGCGCAGGGCATCAGCATCGCGCCCGGCCCGATTTTCTCGGCCACGCAAAAATACCGGAACTTTATTCGCCTAAATTGTGCGGTGGATTGGGACGAGCGGGTAGACCATGCGCTGGTAAGATTGGGACAGATGGTAGAAGAGCGATAGTCCGGATCGTATTTGCCGAGTAGACTGCGCCATCAATTTAAGAGCTTTAACAAACGCCAGCCGAGTGCCGTGGCCTAGTATCCTATTACAGCCTTTAAGCCTGTTCTTTACGCTCTCAACGCGACAAATTCACCCCTGAGCATTCCGACGACTTGTCCTGCGTGCTCCAACTCCGATAGGACGGTAATTCTGGCCTTTCCTTTGCGCTCCAACATCCGCGTAAACTTCAGCCAGTCATCTTCGTGTTCCAGCAATGCCTGTGCTGTAAATTCGCCGAATATTGGCTTGTCGTACTACATGGTATTACGCTGGATGACTAAGCGGGCTTCAATACCACTTCCTCGCAGTCGTGTATGTAACAAAGACCATACAGCGAGAATCGCTAGTGCCGACGCGCTCCCGCCAAATACGGTTTCCCGATGATTAATATTCGGCGCTAACGACGCTTGCAAGACAGCGGTTTCCGCATTCGCCGACACGACGACTACACCCATCGCTTTCGACAGAGGAATGTGTTTGTGAAGGTACTGTTCAAGTTCAGTTAGTGACAATTTTTTCTCCGTTCATGGTATCAAACGCTAGGCGTCAACTTGTAGGCTCCACGCCGCTGTTGGCCCGTATTTGACCACCTTCGGCTCGCGCCTTCAATGCATGGTTCATCGCTTCAAAACCGCTTTTTGTGCCTCGATCCAAACTTCGGCGCATAATCCCCACCAAAATCCCGCCAAACCGTTCGTTCTGAATAAAACGAACCTTGTTCTCGCCAAGCGACTCGATCACAAAGCAATGTTCGCCATCAAAGAGACCGAGAAACAAAAAACGGCCTAACCAGCGAATCTCTCGCGTAGGTTGAACTGTAAGGACGACAGGCGAAAACCGCATGGCCTTGCCACCATCTGGCTGTACGACAATCTGAAGCCGCCCGCCTTGCCGAAGCATTCCGACCGCAGATCTGACGAACGGGTTCCATTGCGGATATGACGCCAAATCCGACAACACCGCCCAAACCCTGTCCGCGGAGGCATCTATTTCAATTTCCGTATGGAGATAATGTGTAAACATAAATTTCATTCGTTGTTCAAAACAAAAAACCGCATTTGCTGCCGGTTTTGGAATTTAGCAAAAATCAGTCCAACTACATGCGCTTTATATCCGATTTATGCAACTGGCTCACTTCTTATAAACAATCAAATCACTGGTTCAACTAACCAGTCAATTTGACTTCAATTTTTACAGCTAATCGCAATTTCGTCATCAGCTGCAAAAGCCTTTCTCAAATTAGCCTTCACAATGATGACCATCCCAACCGGAGGTCATTATGGAACCCGTTGCCATCCCCCAATCGATAGACGATCCGATCCACATTTTATTGTGGAGTGCGGATGAGATCGTGCCGTTTATGGTCAGCATGCTGACCGGCATGTTGATCGATCAGTTCATTCCCGGATTGGCTTTAGGCCTCATCGCAGTCAAATTCTACCGGCGTTTTCGCGATAACCGGCCCGACGGCTACACCTTGCATGCGCTGTATTGGCTGGGGTTGTTGCCCAGTCGCGCCCAGACCATCCCCAATCCCTACATCCGCGGGTTTCTGCCATGAGATGGTCGGAGTTTCTGCAGACCTGGGACGGGCATGAGACCGAGAACCGGTTTAGTCGCGTCGTCATCATTGGTTTGTTAGTCATTTGCGTGATCACCTCGCTAGCCGCCTGGCGCACCGAGCGCAGCATCATCCTGGTGCCCCCTACCCTCACCCAGGAAGTCGAAGTCACACGTAGTAGCGCTTCGAGTGAGTTCAAAGAGTCCTGGGGCTTGTTTCTGGCAGAGTTGCTCGGCAACACCACCCCAGCCAACGCCGATTTCCTGAAGACCGCGATCGAGCCCTTGTTGGCGCCGGATATTTACCGCAGTGTCCTCGATGCCATGGCCGATCAAATCAAGGCCATCAAGATGGATCGGGTGGCGATCAGCTTCACGCCGCGTCACGTCGATTACGAAACCGCGACCAATAAAGTCTTTGTCAGCGGTGAATTGAAAAGCCAAGGCCCCAGTTCCAAACCCGACGTCAAGCCCCGCACCTACGAATTCATCATTGCCATCAAGAACTACCGGCCACGTCTGGAGTTCATCGATGTCTACCCCGATTCGCCCAGAACCTTGGATCGTTTGAAAGCGACCCAAGGTCAAACCCGCGAGACTCAACCATGAAACGATCATGTTTGCCATTTTGGTTACTGCTGACGGTAAGCACTTCTTTGTCTGCCGAGGAATTACCGGTTACCGTTTTGCCACCGGTCACCACAGTCGCAAAGCCTTTGTCCACATCAGATGCTGCCATGGATCAAACTACGGATTTCGGCATCGAACTGCCGCCGGTGGATGTGAGTGTATTGCAAGCGGCAAACCGACAGGCCGCTGCCACAGCGACAACGTCCGTCGCGCCGCAACACATTCAAGTTAAACCCGGCATCAACGAACTGATGCCGATTGCGGTCGGCCATTTGAACCGCTTGGTCACACCGTTCGAACATCCAGTGGTCACGACCACTAGCCAAGCGACCACCAGTACCAAGGGTAAAATCGTTTACGTCGCTACCGCCGACGAAACGCCAGTGACCTTATACATCACGCCCGGCGACAAGCAGGACATCGCCTTGTCGCTAACCTTGATTCCCAAACGCATTCCAGCCCGGGAAATCCATCTCAGTCTGGACCAGGACGATTACAAATTACTGAGCAAACTGCAATCGACAAGCACCTCTTCCGGCAACATCGGCGTTCAGCAACAGGCCTACATTGCCCACATTAAATCGCTGTTCCGCGACCTGGGTCTGCAAAAGACACCACCAGGCTTTTCGCTGCGCGATCCCAGCCAGGGCGAACAGATTCGGTGTTTGCAAGATCGAGTGCAGATCAAAACCGGTCAGGTATTGGAAGGTCACGACATGTTGATCCTGGTCGGTGTGGCCCGTAACACCGGCATGCAGCCTCTGGAGTTTGACGAGCGCTCTTGTGCGACGACTAAAAACGAGGTGCTGGCCGTTGCCGCTTGGCCCAAAGTCGTGCTAGGACAAAACGAATCGACCGAACTCTATGTGGCGATCAGACAGACTCCGGAAGCCTCATCGGCGCTCAGGCCGTCATTGCTCAATGGGAGTCAACCCTGATGGCTGGCATACAAAACGGCTGGTGGTCACGTTTAAGTCCTACCGCCAAGCGCAATGTGGCGGTGGGCAGTATCGGCACCGTGCTATTGGCGATCATCATTGCGCTGGCCTCGGTGTCGCCGGAGATTGCCAAGCCGACCAGTAAACAAGCAACCATCCAGCATATCCTGACCGACAGCGATCCGCGCTCATTGGGCATCGACGGCATTTCCGCCCAACTGCGCGATCTCTTGCAAAAGCACGAAGAGCAGGGGCGGCGTTTGGCTGCGATAGAGGAACAACAAAAACGCGAACAGCAATCCGACGAACTGCGCTTCAAGCAATGGACCATGGCGGAGCGGGAGGCCTATGAAGCCAAACTCAAAGCCGTGACCGGTGAAGTCGAGTCGTTGAAGAATAAACCGGCTTCGCTGCCATCCACAACGGGTGTGGACCCTAATGTACTCTCTGACAATAGCACGCATCAGCCCGATTATGCGCGACGGCCTTATTCCTCCACCCGGCTTAATAGCGCTCAAGACGATCTGAACAACGTCTTTGAACAAGCCGCGATTCCTGCACCGACGACTGGCAACGCCGGTATCTCGGGCGGACGGTCCGGGGCAAACCCACAAATGCCAGCTACCATGCAGATCCGCGTCATCAAGGAAGAAAAACCGGCTACCGACACCAAAGTGGTAGGTGAAAACGGCGCAGCACAAGGTTCACACAGCGATGTTTTCATCCCCGCCGGCAGCATCCTTAGCGGTGTTTTATTGAACGGCCTGGATGCCCCGACCGGCAAAAAGGCCAAGAAAGAACCGATGCCGGTGCTGTTTCGGATCAAGAAGGAAGCCATTCTACCTAACCGCTTCCACGCCGATGTGCGCGAATGTTTTCTATTGGCCGCCGGTTTTGGCGACTTGAGTGCCGAACGCGCCTATTTTCGTGGCGAGACGTTTTCTTGCGTACGCCAAGACGGTGGCGTGATCGAAGTGCCGATGAATGCGTATGCCACCGGCGAAGACGGCAAAAACGGGGTGCGCGGTCGCGTCGTTTCCAAACAAGGCGCCCTACTCGCCCAATCGATGATGGCAGGATTTTTACGAGGCTTTTCCGATGCCTTCGGCCGCAACCAGATTCCGGTGTTGATGACCGGCGGTCTAGGCGGTCTGTCCGGTACCACGCCCTTCCAAAGTGCCTTTTCCTCACAATCCATGGAAGGTGGCGCCTTGAAAGGTGCCGGCTATGCCATGGAACGGCTATCGCATTTTTACATGGACATGGCCGAGGAGATTTACCCGGTCATCGAAGTCGATGTTACTCGCCAGGTCAATTTCATCGTGCAGAAAGGCACGGCCTTGAAACTGAAAACCCCAAGCTGATTATTCAACCCATGATCCGGAACAAAAAGATGAACCTACGCCAGACCCGATTACTATTGTCATTGCTGATATTTGCTTCCGCAGCATTCGCTACTACTCCACCCAAACCGAATGCATCCGACATTGCCGCCAGTTTGTTGTCGATCAACATTGACGGCATGCAGGATTTGCCGATTACCGGCTTGAAAATGGTCAAGACTGGCAATCAAACCGTGTTCATGTCCAGTAACGGCCGCTTTGCCTTTTACGGTGGCAAGCTGATGGATGTTTGGACTCAACAAGAAATCAAGGATCTACCCGACATCGACCAAATCGCCAACCGCATCGATCTATCCAAGATGAAACTGAACGTCGACGACTTGGGACCGGTCACTGTCGGTCAGGGTAAAGAAGCGGTATTGATTTTCATCGACCCACGTTGCCCGTATTGCGGCAAGGTCATGAAAGACCTGCAAGCCTTGCAGGACAAATACACCTTCAAACTGGTCATGGTACCGATCCTGGGGCCCGAATCCCAAAATATCGTCGTACAACTGACCTGTCAATTGGGTTCATCGGGTGCCAAAGCTAAGGCCGCCGTTCGCGATCGCCTGTTGAAACAAGATTACGCCGGCTTACCGACCGAACAGCCCACACCATGTAATAAAGAGCCGTTACAGAAAGCCATCGTCACGGCCAAACTTTTTGGCCTACCAGGCGTACCGTTTCTGATTGCCCCGGATGGTCGGACGCATATTGGCGCTCCGGACGTCTTGGCCGATTGGTTGGCCGACAAACCCAATGCCGTATCCACCACAACCACATCTGAACCTACGAAAGCGGAGAAAAAGCCGTGAAACGATATTGCCAATTTCCATTACTCTTTTCCAGCTTGATGTCGGTATTCGTCTCAGGCTGCGCAACTCAATACGGCTGTAAAGGCATGCCGGATGAGCCACAGTGTTTGTCGACCACACAGGCCTATCAAGTCACCAATCCGGCCTTGGTGGAGCCAACAGTCGAACAGGATGAACGCGCAGAACTTGATCGAACCGTATCCGATCCGAACATCCCAGTGCAACAACCGATGCCGAAAATCGACGACCCCACGCCGATTCGGACCCCGTCGCAGGTCATGCGCATCTGGATCGCGCCGTGGGAAGATGCCGAAGGCGATCTGATGGTATCGAACTATGTCTACACCGAACTGGAATCACGCCGCTGGATGATAGGCAAGTCGGCGCCGACCTTGAATCCGTCATTGATTCCGCTGCAGATTGAGCAACGGCCGCCTGCAACACGCCAGATATCGGATAACGATGATGTGGAATCTCGCGGTTTGCCAGCCACGCTGAACAATCCTGCCGCTAACCACTAAATTCATCACCGCCGGTGCTGTTTGGACCGGCGAGTCTTGGCGGGCGACCGCTGTTGTTGAGCCGGAGCACGCTTCCGAGATCGGACGGGTAACCGTCTTCATTCAACTTTGAGGTCGTTTTCATGAAGGTGTCTTATCGAACCGGGGTTCTAGTCGCCCTAGCTTCCTTGTTTTTTGTATTGTTGGCACCCGACGCCATGGCCGGTGCCGGCGGCACCGAGTTCAACAACGTCTGGACCTTGCTGACCGGCTGGGTCGAAGGCTTGTTGGGTCGGATTATCGCCATTGTATTCGTGATTGTCGGTCTGGTCGCTGGTGTAGTGCGAGGCAGCATCATGGGCTTCGTGCTGGGGATTGCCAGCGGCGTCGGCCTGTTTGCTGCGCCGACCATTATCACCAATATCGTCACCGCGACACTATAGGGTCCGTTATGAACCACATCACCGGACCACAGCCCAGTACCGAGACCACGGCAGGCAACCGCCGTATCACGACTACGCCAAACGAGCAGCGCACCGTCCTGGTTCAGGCCGCCGACGGCAAACCGATCAATCCATGCCATCCAGCGCGGGCGCGGGAGTTGTTGCGTAAAAAGCGCGCGATGCGCGTCAGCCGCCATCCTTTCACGATCCGCCTATTGGCTCAACACCAGGCTGAATCCGTGCAATGTCTGTATGACCAGGAGCCAACATGAAACCATCCCGTCTGCATACCGCCGACACGCTTTTTTCCGCCTTGGCTTATGACAGCGATCACCATCTGTTTTTGTCAGCCGATCGCAGCATCGGCTTTGGCTTTATCTGTCGTCCGCTGACGGGGGCCGATCAGAGCGTGTCTGCTCGCGTGAATGTGTTGCTGAATCAGGATTGGCCGACCGAGACCTTGCTGCAGGTTAGTCTTTGGACTTCGCCGGATATCGAAGAAGCGCTGGCGGTCATGCAAACCCGTCGATTGAAACAGCAAAAACCGACCTATAAAGCCATGACCGGAGCCAGCGTCGAATTCCTGCGCCAAGGTACCACCAAACCACCTGAAGCGATTTCCGGTGCAAGGCTACGACGCAGTCATGTTCTGGTCACGGTGAAATTACCGTTGGACAATCCTAGGCCTAGTGAAGCGGAAATCCGTCGAGCCACTGAATTACAACTGGCAACGCAGCAATCGTTGTCGACCATCGGTCTTTATCCGGAGGTATTGGATGCCGATCAGTATGTACGAGTGCTCAATACCCTGCTGAACTGGAACGCCGATGCCGGCTGGAAAGATCGCGTGGTACCGGAATGTGATCCCACGCAACTGATTCGCAACCAATTACTAGACTATGACAATGCCTTACAGACTGACGAAAAAGGCATCTGGCTAGGGTCAAAACGAGTAAAAACCCTGTCGGCCAAACGCACACCGAACCATTTTTACTTTGGTAGCGCCAAGAGTTATCTGGGCGATATTTTGTCCGGTACCCGCGGTATACGCCAAAATGCGCTGATCAGTCTAACGTTGCACTATCCCGACGCCGAATCGACACGCACTCGGCAGGAAGGGGTACGGCAATTCATTACCAACCAGGTCAATACGCCGATTGCCCGGTTTTTACCGGTGCTGGTGCAGCGTAAACATCATTTCGACGTGCTATTCGAAGCCTATGGCGATGGCGATCGGCCGATTCGCAGTTATTTCGGTGTGCTGTTGTTCTGTGAAGAAGCTGAACAAGCGGCGGCGGTATCCAATGCCCGAGTGTATTTTCGGGAATTGGGTTTTCAGCTGCTGGAAGACAAGTATTTCTGCTTGCCGTTTTTCCTGAACTGTTTGCCGTTCGGACCCGAACGTTTGGCGATTGCCGATCTGAAACGCTACCGCACCCTGGCCACGCGGCATGCCATTCCGTTATTGCCGCTATTCGGCGATTGGGCCGGCACCGGCACGCCGACTCTGAATTTCGTGTCGCGTAACGGTGAACACATGGCGGTGTCGTTGTTCGACACCACCGGTAACTACAACCTGTGTATCGCCGCCGAATCCGGTAAGGGCAAATCCTTTCTGACCAACGAAATCATCGTCAGCTACCTGACCGAAGGCGCACAAATCTGGGCCATCGATGTCGGCCGCTCCTATGAAAACCTGTGCGAAGTGCTGGAAGGCGATTTCGTCAAATTCACCCACGGTTCGGGGATTTGCATGAACCCGTTCGAGATCGTGCAAAACTTCGAGGAGGAAGCCGACATGTTGGCCGGTTTGGTCAGCCAAATGGCGGCGCCAACCGAGAAACTCACCGACTTTCAAACCGCAGGTCTTAAGCGGATATTGAAGCAACTGTGGACCGAAAAAGCTCAGGCCATGTCGGTGGACGACATTGCAAAATGCCTTTGTACCGAAGCCGATCAACGCTTGAAGGATGTCGGCGAGCAACTGTTTCCCTTTACCACCCGCGGTGAGTACGGTCGCTATTTCAACGGCAAGAACAACGCCAAATTTGCCAGAGACTTTACGGTATTGGAGTTGGAAGAGCTCAAGGGCCGCAAGCATCTGCAACAGGTCGTCTTACTGCAGCTGATTTACCAGATCCAGCAGGAAATGTATCTCGGCGAACGCAACCGGCCCAAGATCGTCATCATCGACGAAGCCTGGGATTTGCTCACCGAAGGCGATGTGGCCAAGTTCATGGAACACGGTTACCGCCGGTTTCGTAAATACGGCGGTGCGGCGGTGACCATCACCCAGTCGGTCAACGACCTGTACCGCAATGCCGCTGGCCGCGCCATCGTCGAGAACTCTGCGAATATGTATCTGCTCGGTCAAAAAGCCGAAGTCATCGAAGGTATGAAGCAGGACCGGCGCTTGCCGTTATCGGACGGTGGCTATGAGCTGTTAAAAACCGTGCACACCCTGCCAGGCGCTTACTCGGAAATCTTCTTCATTACCGAAATGGGTTCCGGTATTGGCCGTCTGATCGTCGATCCGTTCAAACGCATTCTGTTCTCCACCAAACCGGAAGACGTGCAGGCCCTGAAACAACTGCGCCGGCAAGGACTGAGTCTGGCCGACGCCATTCAACAGCTGATCGACAGCCGCCAATCCAAATCACGGGAGTTCACCCATGGACGCTAAAGCGCAATGGCTCGCTACTGTGTTGATCGCCGCCTGTTTGGGTGGCATCGGCGGGTGGTTTACTGCCCATCAGCAATTACAGGAACCACTGGCACGCCTGAATTTGGTAACACCAGTGTTCGTCCTCGACAGAGCCCAGCTGATTCAGTCGATACCGCCTAATGCCAGCCAGAAACAGATGACCCAGATCGTCGATGACTGGCAAGCCCAAGCCAAGAAACTCAGTGATGCAGGCTATCTGGTCATCGATTCCACGGCGGTGGTCGCGGCGCCTCAAGACATCTATATCCAACACCAAGGACGGTGAGAGTATGAATGGTACCTCCACACCATCGAAACCCAGCAAGCTACGTCCTTGTCAAACCAAAGCCGCTCTGGGCTGGTTCTTGCTGAAGGCCTTGCCGATCCTGATTTTGATATTGGCCGTCGAACGATACCTGGGCCAACGTTTCCTGATCGGCGGCGACGATCAAGTCGATCGCTGTTTACCGGACAAGTGGATCTATCTGATCGACACCCACAATAAAGACATCTGGCGCGGCGATTTGATGGCGTTTCGTGCCGAGCGTATGGCGCCCTATTTCAAGGATGGTCAAATCATCGTCAAAATCGCCGCCGGCGTCACCGGCGATCATATTCAGGTCGACAGTCGACAAACCAGCGTCAACGGTTCCTCGATCATCGAAGGCTTGCCGTTAGCGGAAAAACTCAAAAAGCCAGCCGCTAGCTTCAAACGCAATGAAACCATTCCGCCGGCAGCCTATTGGGTAACCGGACAAACGGATAAGAGTTTCGATTCGCGCTACTGGGGCTATGTCTACGATCATCAAGTGATTGGGCGGGCTTATGCGCTGTTTTGAGTTTTTGTCCCATCGCCCACGCCAAATCGTGTTTATTTGCTTGGCGAATGTGTTACTGATCGCGTCGGTGCATGCTGAGGAGGCATGGTTATCCCGATCGCAACGGATTCTTCATGCCTTGGAGGGTCAAGACACGCCGGTCTGGCTGAATGGCAATCCTTATCAACTGGAAGCAAACCGGCAAGCCATGGAGCTGATGCAAAACGCGAAAGCCATACCATCGATTTCCGCATCCTCAAACCCACTCGACAAAACGCTAGGACCTAATCCTGGCAAACCGCTCAAACTGGTGTTCGTTTCGTTCTCGCTCGGCGATACCGCATTGAAAGGCCTCTTCGATGAGGCATCGGGACAGGACGATGTGTTGCTGGTGTTTCGAGGCCCCAAACCCGGTCAAAAACTCCCTGCCCTGTTTGCCGATTTGAAACGACTGCTGAAAGACGTCGATCCCGTGCCCAACATCGTCATCGATCCGGTGCGCTTTCAAAAATGGGCGGTGTCGTCGGTGCCGGCAATGGTTGTGGAATCGGATGGCAAGGCGTTTCTGCAAGTCAGAGGCGTCAGCAGTTTGAGCTGGCTGGATGAAAAATTCAAAGCCGGTACTAGCGGCGATTTAGGCCGATTGGGCGAAGTCTACGACATAGCCGAAATCGATCTGCTAGAAGAAATCAAACGCCGGATGGCAGCGATCGACTGGAAACAAAAGCAGCGGCAGGCCATCGCTCGATTCTGGGATCAGCAAAAATTCGAAGTGTTGCCAGTCGCGCCGGAAGATCGTGAGCGAGTGATCGATATGACTGTCACCTCGCCGCGTAATCTGACTGCGCCGAATGGTCAGCTCATCGTCCGAGCCGGACAAACCATCAATCCGTTGGACAAGATACCGTTTGGTTTATGCCTGAAGGTGTTCGATGCCACGGTTCCGGCTCAAGTCGAGCTGATTCGGCAGCAGACCTGCCAGGACAAAAGAGCCCTCGTGATGTATCTGACAACGTCGGTGTCACGTCAAGAGGGCTGGGACGCGTTGAAAGCATTGGAAACTTCGCTGAATTCACCGGTGTACTTGTTGACGCCAGATGTGCGTAGCCGATTTCAATTAAAGCATGTACCGAGCCTGGTCGAACAAACCGGCAATCGTCTGGTCGTCCACGAACGCAAGCTACCGGCTGCAACAGCGGGAGGCGAGTCATGAAAGTCCTATCTCGATTATCTATCGTAACCTTGTGTTGGTCATGGCTTTTGCTGTCGGCCGTTGGTCACGCCGAAACCACCAGCAACGCCATCGATCCACTGTGTGCCGATGCCGAACTGTGGTCGGGCAAGCTGATCACCGATATTTGCTGGAGTTGTCTGTTTCCGATTCGGGCGGCCGGGGCGTCTCTGGGCGGTGGCAACGTACCCAGTATCGCCACCGATGAGAAGTTTTGCTTCTGTACCGATCCGATGGGGATTCCCGAGTTGGGCATGACCATGGGGCTTTGGAATCCGGCCCGACTGATCGAGATCGTCCGTAACCCCTGGTGTTCGCCGGCACTGGGCGGCCATAAAATCAGCGAGTCGAATCTGCGACTGATTGCCACCACCGGCAAGGCCGACTTCGATGCCAGCGAGATGTCGTTTTTCAATTACCACTATTTCGCATTTCCGCTGACCATTCTACTGGATCTGTTCTGGGATGGCCGCTGTAACAGCGATGGCTATCGCGACTTCGATTTGTTGTATGTCTCGGAACTGGATCCGACCTGGAATAGTGATTTGTTGGCTTTCTTCACCAGTCCGGAAACGGCCTTGTTTGCCAACCCGGTGGCGATTTCGGCCTGTGTCGCCGATGCCGCGGCGGCAGCTACCGGCAATCCTTTGGATACCTTGTTCTGGTGTGCGGGCGCCTGGGGCCATATGTATCCCTTATCCGGCATTTCGCCGACCAGTTACGGTACCGATCCGCGTATCACCAGTTTGTTGGCCACGCGCGCCACGGCCGCTTTGCATCGGCGGGGCCTGGCCTGGAAAACCTCCGGCAACGATGCCTTATGCGGCGGCACCATCTATCCCTTCATCCCCAAGTCGCAATATCGGTTATCGATGTTTTATCCGGTCGCAGAAACCGAGTCCAATCATGTCATTGGCGAAACCACCTTCAAATGGGGTGCAGGCCGCACTTATCCAGGGCCGGGCGAAGATCATCTATATCTGCTTTGGTCTTGGCGTGACTGTTGCGTGGGGTTATGATGAATCTCAGTACCTTATTCGCGCCGCATCGCGGGTTTACCCAAGCCCTGGCCGCCGTGTTATGCGTGACTCTGGCCTGGACGCCCTATGGCATTTCGTGGGCGGATGCCATTCAGGCCGCCGGCAATAACGGTCAGCAATTGGGCCAGGAAATCATTGGCGGGTTTGAATTCCCCATCGATACCGGCAGCGGTTCGCTGACCTTGAATCCAGGCACGTCTCAGGAAAGCGCCATTTCGATCGGCACCTTGTTTCCGGATACGACTAATGCCACGACGACCACCAGCGATTTTGCTAATCTGTATGGCGACAATCCTGGCACCCTCGCCGCGGGACTGGATGCCCAGACCAGCTTGAACGGCGAAAGCAGTTTGACCGGCGAAGCCTATCGCACCTTGATCGACAATGCCCATCAGTCGCACCCGGATTTACAGAGCGATCCGATCTGGCAAAGCGGTGATCAGGTGTTTACTGACTTCACGCCTTGGGCGCAGTCGTTCTCGGACTGCACGACCACCACGACCCAAACCGAAACCCAACAGTCCGTGCGCATTCCGGATTATCAGTTATGCCTGCGGCAACCGGCGGTACCGCAAAATTGTACCGCCTCCCACCAAGTCAGTGTCGAACCCTTGATCCGCTTCGTCAGCGGCGACGGTGGCTTATCCAGTTGCGGGCCGGGGTGTCTGGATTTATACGTCGGTCGGGTCGGTAACGATTACTGGGAATCGGATTGCGGGCTATTCACTTGGCAAGTCCAGTATGAGGTCTTGCACCCGGAAACCATCACCAGCGCCACTTTGGAGTACGTCAAATACGACGACCACACGCGGGTCTATTACGACAATCAACTGATCTACACCGGTCGCAGCGGTTGGTCGGGACCATGTGAGCTTTATACCAGTTGGGAGGAAACGCCCAATACCGATGTGCTCTATGCCTTCAATAGTAGCGGAACCAAGGTGTTCAAGGAAGAAACCCTGGTTTCCGGACGAGGTGAAGGCTATTCGCGGATTCGGTTGCGCTACGACTTATCCAAGTTGATCACCCAGGATCAATGGAGCTGGAGCGGACCGAATTGCCAGAATCTGGCCTATGCCATTACCGATGGGATTTGCCAGGCGGGCAGCCAGTTGAGCTGCACCAACGACCCCGCCAATGCCTCGGGCTGCTATGTCGATCCGACTTCGCAAGTCATGGTCTGCGATTCGGATTTAATCCAAGCCCCTGTCGCCGCTTCTGCAGGCATTCGCAATACCTGTATGAGTATCCAGGCCGCTGGAAACTGCGATTTGAATCAATACGGCCAATGCTGGACCGATACGGCTGGCACGCATTGTTTGGAACCGCCGGCGAGCGGCACACCCGAAAAGACTTGCGAATCGTTGGAAACACGAGGCTGTTCGTTCATAAAAAGCCAATGTACCAGCGTATTGGCCTCCGGCACCTGTTGGGACAGCATCGATACCTACGATTGCGGTCAAACCGTCGGCATTCCCGGTATCCAGAGCAGTACCCAGCAGCAGTGCGCCGGACCGATTCGTTGTATGGGCGAAGATTGCATCACGGTGAATCGGACCCAAAGTCAGGATTTCAGCAAGGCCGTCGCCTTATTGAACAGCGCCCAGCAAATGGCGATGGATTTGCATTGCGACTATGCCAATGCCGATCTGCAACAGAAGGATCCCACCACCTGTGAAGTCTTCCAAGGCAAACCCGCCAGTTGCAAAATGGTTGGCGGCGCCCTCAGTCTGGTTGACTGCTGTGAGACGCCTGAGGGGGCCATGGGATTGGGTCGCTATATCGATTTACTACTGGCGACCAGTCAAATGGACAGTGCAGTCATGGCGATGGATAGTACTTCCATCGTTCGTGGCGCCTGGGAAACCATGCGGACACCGTTTACTTTGGCCGGCGATGCCTGGAATAGCTTTCAGGCGGATTTTGCCTCGACGGTGAATGACCTGGTCGGTACCGACATGCTCAGTACCAGCGACATCGCCTCGCAAGGCTTGCTCGATTCACTCAAAGGTGAATTGATGAAGTCGGTGGCGGAATGGATCGGCCAGACATTTGGCGAAGCGGCTGGCAATGCCTTGTTCAGTGCCGGCGGCCAGGCAGCTTTCGACTCGGCCGGTAATTTAACCCCGGCGGCCGAATCGGGTGGCGTCGAGTTGGGTGGCGGTGCCGCAGTCGCCGGCGAACTGCTCAGTACCTTGATGACGGCGTATACCGTGGTGATGATCATCATCATGATTATCCAGATCGTCTATTCCTGCGAGGAACCAGAATATGAACTGGCCGCCAAGAAACAGCTGAAAGTCTGTACGGACCTTGGCACCTATTGCGAAAGCAAGGTCGCTGGCGTGTGCTGGGTGCGCAAGGAAAGTTATTGCTGCTACAACTCGCCTCTTGCTCGTATCCTCAACGAACAAATCAAACCGCAACTGGGCATGGATTTTGGCACGCCGGAAAGTCCGAGTTGTACCGGAATCAAGGTTGCAGACCTGGACCAGGTGGACTGGACTCAAGTCAATCTGGACGAGTGGCTGGGCATTCTGGCTCAGACAGGACATTTACCAACGGCCGCCAATGCTGCGTCCATGCTGAATCTGGATCAACTGACTGGAACGGGTAGCCGACTGAATCCTCAGAAATACGGCGCTTCGACCACCAGTCGTCAGGAGACCTTAACCCGCACCCAAGGCCGAATGACCGATCTGGACGTACCCACGGTCAAACGGCAGTCGGAACTGGAGGGCTGGAGCATGGGGCCGCAATGATGTGGCCTAAACCTTACTGACCGCGTCTTTCAAGCCCTTGCCGGCTTTGAAAGAGGGTAATTTAGATGCAGCAATGGTAATGGCTTCGCCCGTTTGTGGATTCCGACCGGTACGCTCGGCCCGTTCTTTCACTTCAAAGGTGCCAAAGCCCACCAATGCTACGGAATCGCCTGCTTTTAATGCGGCTTGGATGGTATGGGTAACCCCCTCCAATGCGCGGCCGGCATCGGCTTTGGTCAGGTTGGCGTGGCTGGCGATAGCGTCGATAAGGTCAGATTTATTCATATGATTTATGTGTTGAACTGAAATTAAAATCGGTGGTTAACAAAGTAAATAGCCGGCTAAGTTTAGGCTTTAACCCACTTAGCTGCTAATATTTCTATATTTGACTAATACCCCATCATAACCGTTAGGCATTTAATCGGGAAACAGCTAAATGGACAGGGACAACAAACGCGATACGATCATGACCGAAGCAGATACCAGTCGCGAATTTGTTACCCCAAAATTGATTGATGCAGGCTGGTCTATCTCGCCCCATTCAATCGGCGAACAACGCACCTTCACAAACGGCCGGATCTTTGTCACTGGCGGCAAAGTACGTCGCGGTCAACAAAAGCGTGCCGATTATCTGCTTTACTACCGGCGCGATTTCCCTCTGGCCGTCGTCGAAGTCAAAAGTGTTAACCTCCCTGTCGAAACCGGCGTCCAGCAAGCCCGCGAATATGCCGAAATCCTGGGCCTGAAATTCGCCTACGCCACCAATGGTCGGCATATCATCGAAATCGATTACACAACTGGCACCGAACGGCTTGTCACGCAATATCCTAGCCCAAATGAGCTATGGCAGCGTTTAACGGCGTCGACGTCCTTATCCGAATCGGCCGGCAATCATTTACTGGAACCCTTTAATCTGGTTTCCGGCAAAACCCCGCGTTACTACCAGGTCATTGCCATTAATCGCATCATCGAAGCTATCCTGTTAGGACAAAAGCGCATCCTGGCGACACTGGCAACCGGTACCGGAAAAACCTGCGTGGCGTTTCAATTGTGCTGGAAGTTGTGGAATAGCCGCTGGACAAATTCGCCGGGAGCGAATTTGGACGCACATAGTGCGCCCGAAGGGAGCGCGGCAGGGACGGCGCGCATCAGCAGAACTGGCGAATATCGACGACCCAAGATTCTGTTTCTGGCCGACCGCAATATCTTGGTCGATGATCCCATGGCCAAGATGTTTGCGCCGTTCGGCGATGCCCGCTTCAAAATCTCCGGCAACGATGTCAGCCGGGGCCGGGAAATGTATTTCGGCATTTATCAGGCACTGACCAATCCAGCCAGCGACATATTTCGCCAATACCGGCCGGATTTTTTCGACTTGATCATCATCGACGAATGTCATCGAGGCTCCAGTCGCGACGACAGCAGTTGGCGGGCGGTGTTGGATTATTTCCAACCGGCGGTTCAAGTCGGCATGACCGCCACACCGTTACGCGAAGACTCGCGCGATACTTATCAGTACTTTGGTAATCCGGTCTACACCTACAGCCTGCGCCAGGGCATCGAAGACGGCTTTCTGGCTCCTTACCGGGTACATCGCGTGATTACCACCGTCGATGCCGCAGGCTGGCGACCATCCAAAGATGAACTCGACCGCTACGGAAGAGCGGTACCGGATGACGAATATCAAACCAAGGACTTCGAGCGCGTGATTGCCTTACGCGCAAGAACTCGTGCCATGGCCAAACATCTGACGGACTTTTTGAAAGGCACCGACCGTTTCGCCAAAACTTTGATATTTTGCGTTGATCAGGAGCACGCCTCGGAAATGCGCCAGGAACTGCTCAACCTCAATAGCGATTTGGTCAAACAATACCCCGATTACGTCTGCCGGGTTACTGCCGATGAGGGCGCCATTGGTCTGACTCATCTGGCCCATTTTCAGGATGTCGACAAACCCACGCCCGCCATCCTGACGACCTCGCAATTGTTGACGACCGGCGTCGATGCCGAAATGGTGAAAAACGTGGTGTTGGCACGCGTGGTCGGTTCGCGCTCGGAATTCAAACAAATCGTCGGCCGTGGTACCCGCCTGAAGGTCGATTACGGCAAGGAATACTTCAACATCATTGATTTCACCGGCACCGCAACCCGGCATTTCGCCGATCCGGATTTTGACGGCGATCCAGCGCGTATCGAAGAAGTCATCATCGATGAAGCAGGCGAAATTGTCGATAGCACGATCGAGATCATCGACAACGAAGTCCAGGAAACATCCGGCGAATACCAGTCAGAAGATGACAATCCTGCTGGCGGCGAAGGTGAAATCATCACCGATCCGCCCCAGGAGCCGCGTAAATTCTATGTCGATGGTGGCACCGTCGAAGTCATCGGCCATCTGGTCTACGATCTGGATACCGACGGCAAGAAACTGCAAGTCGTGCGCTACACCGAATACTCCGGCCGCGCGGTACGTTCACTTTATCCGGGCAGTCAGGAATTTCAGCGCGACTGGGCCAACCCGGATACCCGTAGCGACTTGCTACGCGAACTCACCGAACGTGGCATCAGCTTCGAAGAACTCGCTGCGTCGTCCGACTTGCCGGATGCCGATCCCTTCGATCTGCTCTGCCATCTGGCCTGGAATGCGCCTTTGTTGACCCGCCGGCAACGTGCCGAACAAGCCCGTAAATCGGCGCAAAATCTGTTTAGTCAGCACAACGAGACGGCCCGAGAAATCCTCGCGCTGATGCTGGATAAATACATCGAGCGCGGCATCAGCCAATTCAACGCCTTATCCGAATTGATGAAAGTCCAGCCGTTTGAACAATACGGCACCCCCACGGAAATCGCCAACCGACATTTCGGCGGCATTCAGGGCCTGAAAGCGGCTGTGTCTCAATTACAGTCCGCCATCTACCAATAATTATTCATTCTTTGCATGGCCAAACCTAAAAAAACCAAACCCATATTAACCACCGCACAACAACTGTCCGCATTGATCAAATCGGCGCGCGACATCCTGCGCAAAGACAAAGGCTTGAACGGCGACGTCGATCGTTTACCACTGCTTACCTGGGTGATGTTTCTGAAATTCCTCGACGACCTCGAAATCCTGCACGAACAGGAAGCCGAGCTGGACGGCAAACGCTATCAGTCCATCGTCGAATCGCCTTATCGCTGGCGGGATTGGGCGGCACGGGAAGATGGCGTCACCGGCGAAGAATTATTGTCCTTCATCAACCAGGACGAAACCATCCGTCCCGACGGCCAACGCGGCAAAGGCTTGTTTGCCTATCTGCGCGGCTTAGCTGGCGAAGGCGAAAAAGGCAGTCAGCGCGAAGTCATCGCCAACGTGTTCAAAGGCGTGCAAAACCGCATGGTCAGCGGATTTTTGCTGCGTGACATCATCAACAAGATCAACGGCATTCATTTCAACAGCAGCGAGGAGATTCACACCCTGTCGCACCTGTACGAATCGATGTTGCGGGAAATGCGCGATGCGGCCGGCGATTCCGGCGAGTTCTATACCCCGCGGCCGGTAGTACGTTTCATGGTACAAGTCACCGACCCCAAACTCGGCGAAACCGTACTCGACCCAGCCAGCGGTACCGGCGGGTTTCTGGTGGAATCTTATGACCATTTACTGAAACAAGTCGTCACGCCCGAAGATCGCCGAAAACTCCAGCGTGAAAGCCTATTCGGCCAGGAAGCCAAACCGCTGCCGTATATGCTGGTGCAGATGAACTTACTGCTGCACGGTTTGGAAGCCCCGCAAATCGCTTACGGCAACACTTTGGAACGCCGCGTCACCGAAATCGGCCATAGCGAACGTGTCGATGTGATTCTGACCAATCCACCGTTCGGCGGCGAGGAAGAAGCCGGCATCAAAGCCAATTTTCCGGCCAACATGCAAACCGCCGAAACCGCGTTGCTGTTCCTGCAATTTATCATGCGTAAACTGCGCTACGCGGGCTTTGGCGCAGAACGTGGCGGCCGTGCCGCCGTGGTTGTGCCCAACGGCACTTTATTTGGCGATGGCGTGTGCGCCACCATCAAGGAAGAGCTGCTGAAAGAATTCAACCTGCATACCATCGTGCGATTGCCGCAAGGCGTGTTCGCGCCCTACACCGACATTCCGGCCAATTTGCTGTTTTTCGAGCGCGGCGGCCCCACCGAAACCATTTGGTATTACGAACAACCGTTACCGGAAGGCCGCAAGAAATACAGCAAAACCGCACCCTTGCAATTCGAGGAACTGGAACCGGCCTTAAACTGGTGGCACAACCGCGAGGAAACCCCGCAAGCCTGGAAAGTCGACTTTGCCGGCAAACGCGCGGAAGCTCTAGCTACAGCCGAACCCCACTGGCAACGGGCTGAAAGTGAACGCGCCGCCACGCTGGCCTTGGGTAAACAGATTCGCGAATTGGAGCAAGCCGTATCCGCCGCCGGCAACGGCGACAAAGCCGCCTTGCAACCCCAGCTGCGCGACCTGAAAGCCAAACAACAAGCCCACGAAACGGCCGCCAAAGCCGCGCAAAGCGAAGGCGATGCGTTGTACTGGCCAATTTATAATCTTGATCAAAAGAATCCCCATGCCAAGTCTGGCCTGGAACACGCCGACCCCAAAGACCTGATTGCCAGCATGCGCAGCCACGAAACCGAAGTGATGCGCTTATTGGGCGAGATCGAAACCTTGGTACATGAGGTGGAACAATGAGCGAATCCCGTCATTTGCCCAGCGCTTACGGCGACATCCATACCGACATCGTCCAACTACTGGAAAACGCTCGCCGCGCCGCCGCCCGTAGCGTCAATGCCTTGATGACCGCCAGTTATTGGGAAATTGGCCGCCGCATCGTCGAATTCGAACAAGGTGGTGAAGATCGCGCCGCGTATGGCGAGGCATTAACTCAACGTCTTGCACTGGATTTGACTAACCGTTTTGGCCGAGGGTTTAGCATTCGTAACCTCCAGCAAATGCGGGCGTTTTATCTGGCCTGGCCATTGGAACAAATATGCCAGACTGTGTCTGGCATATTGGCGCGAAATACGCAGACACTGTCTGCGCCATCTTACGCTCCATCAATTCTGCAGACACTGTCTGCAGAATCTTCTTCAACGCCAATTATCCAGACAGCGTCTGGACAATTACTCACTTTCGCAACCTTAGCCGAAGCCTTCCCGCTGCCCTGGTCGGCTTACGTGCGCTTGCTTTCGGTCAAAAAATCGGAAGCGCGCGGCTTTTACGAAACCGAAGCCCTGCGTTGCGGCTGGTCAGTGCGGCAACTGGATCGGCAGATCAACAGCCAGTTTTACGAGCGCACCGCATTATCCAAAAACAAAGTGGCGATGCTGGAACAAGCGGAACACACCGAACAGGATGACGTTATCACGCCGGAACAAGCCATCAAGGATCCGTTCGTGCTGGAATTCCTCAACCTGAAAGACCAATACTCGGAATCCGATCTCGAAGACGCGCTGATCCAGCATTTAGCCGACTTTCTGCTGGAATTAGGCGACGACTTTGCCTTTGTCGGGCGCCAGCGCCGCTTGCGGCTCGACGATACCTGGTTTCGCATCGACTTGCTGTTTTTCCATCGCCGCCTGAAATGCCTGGTGGTGATCGATCTCAAGGTCGGCAAGTTCAGCTATGCCGACGCCGGCCAGATGCATCTTTACCTGAATTACGCCCGCGAACACTGGATGAAGCCCGGCGAAAACCCGCCGGTGGGATTGATACTCTGCGCCGCCAAAGGCGCCGCGGAAGCGCATTACGCCTTGGACAACCTGCCGAACAAGGTACTGGCCGCCGAATATCAAACCGTGCTGCCGGATGAAAAGCTGTTGGCGGAGGAATTGGAGCGGTCGCGGATTGAATTGGAGACACGGCGGTTGGTCGGCTCGAAAAATGAAGGTGAAGCATGAGTCGGTGGCCATCGGTCGAACTTGGCGAGGTATTACATACTCAAATTGATGCTGTTGAAAGTGCTGAACTGGAAACGGTCAATCTTGCTGGTGTTTACGGTTTTGCCAGAGGCCTATTCAAACGAGAACCTATTTCTCCACTGGACACAACCTATAAACGCTTTCACCGCTTGAATGCTGGGGATTTTGTTATCAGTTCGCCCAAGGCCTGGGAAGGCGCTATTGCTCGAATCCCAGAAGAATTTGATGGATGGTTTTTATCGCCTGTATTTCCAACTTTTAGAGCGAATCCGGATCGGCTCAATACTCGTTACCTCGATTGGTATTGCAAAAGAGAAGCAGTTTGGGCACAACTACAGGGAAAAGCCAAAGGCATGGGCGCGCGACGTGAGTCGGTATCGCCAGCTCAGTTTTTGAGCCTGAATATTCCATTGCCTACAATTGACGAACAACAGTGCATCGTTGCCCGCCTAGATCAATTGGCGGACAAAGTACGGCAAGTCAAAGAACATCTGGATGCTGCTGAAAATGATGCTTTTCGGCTGTTGATCTCGATGGCAACCCGTCGTGATCTATCTGATGAACAACGTAAGTCAATGGGTTGGAAAGAAACTGCTATTGGCGATTTCGCTAAGCTAGCCCTATCTCCGGTTACCGTAGACGCCAATGAAAACTACCCCAATATAGGTATCTACAGTTTTGCCAAGGGATTATTCGAGAAACCTCCAATCGAAGGCAGCCGCACCAGTGCAAAAACGCTTTATAAAATAAGAAATGGTCAGTTTATCTATAGCCGTCTCTTCGCATTTGAGGGTGGATACGCATTGGTACCACCTGAATTCGATGGCTACTTTGTTTCGAATGAATTTCCTACATTTGATATTGACCTGGAAAAAGCAACAACCAAGTTTTTAATCACTTTGTTTCTGACCGAACAGGATTGGCAAGAGCTTGCGATGTCGAGTAAGGGTGTAGGTGATAGGAGACTTCGCATCCAACCAGAAAAAATATTGCATCGAAAAATATGGTTGCCGCCACTCAAGGAACAAAAACGGATTGAAAAAATGTTCGACGCTTACCAAGCACTCAAGGACAAACATGCAGCAATCCGCGAAGCTAATCAAGCTCTGATTCCAGCCACGCTGGAACGGGTATTTCAATAATCCAGCCATAATCGCAGCATTAAATTTAGGGAGAAATAATGGCACGAGAAGTCGTCACGAAGCGCGTATACCTGAAACAGGCTGTTTTTCTTGATAAGAAGGATGCGCCGACCATTCAAGAAAAACTGGAATTGGCGTTAAAGAAACTTCATCGGATGGGCGATCGAAAAGAGGTATTGGGCGAGGATAACCGGCACGTTCGCTCGATCATTTATCACCGCACCCACGCCAACATGCTTTTCGGCATTTTCGCTTCGTATGAGCGAGGTACGCAGCAAATGATAGTTGCCGAAGACGATGATGCCGAAACCTTGACTATCGAGCAAGTTGCTCCGCCAAAAGGCGATGACAATAAGCGTCGTGAGTTCCTGGAAGGTGTTTGTTATTTCGGGCTATTTGGCAATCATGTCCTCGTTGTTCAGTCCAACGCACTCGGCTCCAAACAGATTGAAACCCATTGTAATTGGTTGTTGAAGCAAGCCAAGGTTGTGGCAGACGGCAACGCGGTCAGCTTGTCTGATCAAATATCAGCGGCAACCAAAGAACGGATACGCAATGCTCATGTAAAGGAAGTGGAAATCGGCGCGCCATTTATTGAAGCTGAGGCTGCCCCGCCGAGCACAAACAAAGAACTCGTCGAAGATACTGCTTTCAATTTCAAGGGTATTGGCTTGGAAATGGTTCGGCAGATTTTGGGCGATCGATTAGACTCGATGAAACTGGCGGATGCTCTGGACGGCAACATTGAAGTGAGTTTGCGGATTCGATACAAAAGAAAAACCACCGAAAAGGCACATGAATTATTGGACAATATGGCATTGGCCATGCGCCATATCGACGGAGACCAAGTAAAATTACATTTGGTTGGTGGTGGTCAGGTCGATGGCAATCAATTGAAACTATCATCGACACTTCGAATTGAGGCACGGGACGGCATACCGAGCTATAACGAGTTGTTTCAAAAAATGCAGCAATGGTTGCTGGATCAACTTGATAAAAAAGTTGTTGAGCCATGAGCCAAGCATCGCGTCGGAATCCAAGTCTGTTTCGAACCCTATTCTCGGGCGGAGTTTGTATTGCCGCGGGTGCCAGTTTTGGATTTTGGATTACTGGTCTATTGCCAGATCAGACGCTGGTTTCCTTTTTAAAATATTCGACGATTTTGCTTGGCATCGTTTGGGCATTTTCAATGATTGTCTATAACAAGCTTTACGACTTAACCGAGTTGGCCGCTATCGATTACAAGCAACACCGAGGATTAGAGTCGGCAATACGCCTTAGGCTGCAATGGTTTTGGTTTCGCGCGGTTGTTTTAGGGATATGCAGCTTGGTAATAAACACACCCATGTTTATGAAAGATGGTGGGTTAACGATAACACCAACTATTTTTTCAATCGCTTTTGGCACTCTGATGCTTTCCCTTTTTCTGTTGCGCCGGGTCTGGCTCGAACTGGAAGACATACGTGAACTAAGGTCGGAAGTTAAAGAAATTGAACGACGCGAGAAAAAACGCACCGACCAAGTTCAAGCGTTAAAAGAAGGGGTGAAAAACTGGGAGGATGATCCTCGATTAACAAATCCTAGTCTCCAATCCAAAACTGATGGTGACTCAGACCGTGGACACTAGACGATAGAAATCATCGCTCTAGTGCCGCTTTAAATTCTCGTCAACGGCTTGGAATATGCTCAATCAGCATCAACAACCACTTATAGATTGGCATCAATTCGAAAACTCAAATATCAATCTTTGTCGGGGTGCAATAATCTGGTCTTTATCATGGATGGTGTTGGGTGATTTGCGTCTAGCACCGTTTTCTGAAATGACTTCTACTTGCTTATAATCAATTAAACAACCAATGGCTTCCCTATAAATTTCAGCCGAAGCTGCAGAATTGTTACAGGTGGTTGCAAATAATTCACCAAAGGAAATGCCTTCGTCACGTGCATAGACCAAGTGCGGTATGTCATGAGAAAGTGCATCAATACTGGCTTCCTGAGCAGGATCATCAAAACAAAAATCCAACTCCATTTGTCCCGTATAAGCACTATCTCTTTCGGGGATATAACCAACTATCTGAAACATGTCCAAGCCTGGACTGCCATAATGGATGAAATAGTTATTTTTTTGCCAATGAATTTGAGTCATCACATCCCGTGCTCGGTGATGTTGCGACAAATGCACTAACCAATAATCGCCATGACCACCAGATGAGCGAATGAAGAACGGAGTGTAATAACGCGCTCCACAATTCTGGACTAGCTCTTGATATAAACAACTTTGAATAAAAAAACGCCAATCCTTTTCAGAGCGCTTAATATCAGCGATAGAACGACCTCTGAGGGCATTCGGAATACCCGCTTTATTGAGTAAGTTTTTGGTCAACTGCCCGTCATTTGCATAATTGATAAAGGAGTCAACATTAAAATTTAGAATAACTTCTGAACCGGGTAGTGACGTCAGGATTTTTCTTATGTGGTCGGTAGGTACATCTGAATATCCGTATTGATCGAGTAGAAAAATAGCTCTTTTAGAACGTGTACTTTTTTTGCTTACAAATTCGATAATGCTATTTGCCTGAGAATCAAAGGTTGCTTGATGAATGAATATGGATTTTCCAATTAAACTCTCATAGCCTTTGTCAATTAATACCCTATTTAAACAGACACAGGCACTTTTATCGCTATCGATAAAAAAGTAGTCAATTTTAAAAACAATTTTTTTACGGCGCTCGCGATTTATTAAGAATTCAGCCTCTTTAATAGCATCCAGCATAATAATGGGAGAGCCATAAACAAGCTGGTTTGTAGTGCTGTGCTTATAAATGCCACCGCCTGAAAAGCCATCAACTAGTGTTAATTTGAGCTCTTCTTGGTAAGGGGTTGAAATTAACGTTTGTACATAATTAACCAAATATGATCGCAATATTTCATGTTTGGCTAAGCTGTGTTGATCTATGTCAGCCGGTGAGTCAGGGTTCCACTCATAGTGTTTTTTCGCCATTCTAGTCCTTATAAATTGAAAGGCATTTCGTTAAAAATGCGTCCATTTAGCATGCGGCCATTTGCCTTTTTCGCCCGCTTTTTCCCGTCAACACCCCAACCACCCCACTGTTTGAAGAAAAAGGCGGCCCCTACGCTATCAGCTTGCTGTTTTACATTTACGACCCACTCCGGTTTCATAAAACGCGCTTTTGGACCGGACTCGCCCCCTACTATGACCCAATGAATTCCGGTCAGATCAATTTCGCCTAAATCCTCAAGTAGAGGCTCAACTGATAGAAAACGCGTCTTTGCATTGACCCGCCGTAAATAATCAATACGTGGCACACCATATTGCTGATCTTCAACCGACACACCTAACCAGACATTGTCTGGGCACAAGCGATTTCTGAAATATTCAGGTAATCGTTCGGCGCGCTTTGTAAGAATTTGATAGGTGTGTTGCGGTGTTTGTTGAATGACTGAAAACACCTGATCCAGAAATTGATCAGGAATGCCTTCATGAAACAAATCACTCATCGAATTTACAAAATATAGTGTTGGTTTCTTACGGCGTACAGGCTGAGTAAGCCTCTCAGGTAAAATGGATAATTGGAACCCATTCTCATATCCGTTTGCTTTCATAGCTTGCAGTCTGCCTGCCATGATTTCAGCATAGCAGTGTTTACAACCCGGTGAAATCTTCGTGCAACCCGTTGTGGGATTCCACGTTTGTTCTGTCCATTCGATTTGTGATTTAGCTGCCATAAGAAAACCTCCGCTGTAATTATATAGTTAAGGTTAGCGATTTATCGATTCGTGCAACCCGATAACTAAAGGAATCGGCTCAGATAGCCATCACACGGTTAGCTTATACCCCCTAATCAATTCTCAAAAATCAGCGCCGTCAGGGATATTTTCGGTGTTCCGCGCTTCTGGCTCCGACATCAAACCTGACTCTTCCCTAGCGAACTTAACTTCCTCCCCATACCCCTGCTCATAAGCCGCCTGGTGTGCATGCCGTTCCATCGTCACAATTTTATTCGCCAGCCGTTGCAAGCGCTGCTGCCACTGGTAACGGGCCTCGATGCAATGTTTGTTGGAGATGACCTGGCACAGCCACAAGGTATCCATCACGATCATCAATTGGTCCAATAAACGAATCAACTCGACGAATTGCGCAATCTGCGGCGAGGCAATCTTGGCCATAAATTCCCTGGGGTGCGTGTAAGTCGGCGTTTCGCTGATGCCATTGTCGGCCTTGAGTTTTTCCAGCCTTATCATTTCCTGCTGCAGTTGCTCCGCGCATTCAGCAATCATCTGACTGACGAGGCTTTCAATTTCATCGACGGTTTCCTCCCGGCCGATGATGCGCAGGATTACGTCGATCGCGTACAAGGACACCATCAAACGGTGATAGCTGTTGCGAATCACCCGAATGGCTTGTTCGCTGTTGATGCTAAACGTGCGTTCAAATATCGGCCGACTGATGGCGCGACGCGAGGATGGTTTAGGCTGTGGAGCTGCTTCGGACATGACCGTTTCCTGATGTGGACGAATGGTTCATGATCGTATGCCAAATTCTTTCAAGCCTTTCCGCAGACGACGGCGAATTCGTCATCAGCTGCAAGAACACTTCAAAAAATCTCTGCTTCAATACCCGCCAACGGAACCGGTTGCCCTTCAGCCTTCCGCTTCTTCCCAGACTTTCTCGGCTGATCTTTCATGATCGCCTTGATCCGACTTCGGTCGGCGTTCCGTTTTTGAGCGGCGACGGTGGTTGTCCATCGGCGTGTCAGGTGCGTCAAGCCTGATGTGACTATTGATTGTGTTTACCCTGCCGGGCGTCTCGATTCCCAGCAGGGATTTGGCGCTCCGGCATGCCCATCGCCGCGCCGCTGGGTATTGTTATCGTTGAGTCGGGCGCGGCCGACAGGAGGAATGTCATCATGGCCAATCGCGGCGTGAACAAAGTCATCTTGCTGGGCCGGCTCGGCGCCGATCCGGATGTTCGCTTTATGCCCAATAACGGCGGCAAAGTCGTCGCTGTCCGTTTGGCAACCAGTGAAGTCTGGAACGATCCTAAAAACGGCAAGCAGGAGCGAACCGAATGGCATCGGGTGGTGTTTTTCAAAAAACTGGCCGATACCGCCGAGCAGTATTTGCACAAAGGCAGCCAGATCTACATCGAAGGCCGTTTGCGTACCCAGCAATGGGGCCAAGCAGGCGATAAACGGTACCGTACCGAAATCGCCGCCTTTGAATTGCAGATGCTGGATCGCCCAAATGCATTGGCAGCCGCCAACGGTTCGTTATCATCGCCTGCGGCCCCTGAGGACGCCGATTGGGATGACGATTACAGCGATATGCCCATCCATTAAATCCCGGCTCGCCAATTATTGGCGTTCGTTGGTTTAACGATTACACCACCGACCCTTTTCAGGTTTCGGTATTTCAACCCACTGGGGAACTCCATTCCCCGGCGGGCGATGGCGTTCCCTTTTTTATTGAAGGAGACCCACCATGAGCCAAAACAACCGCAACACCTTACCCAAAACCCGTGACTTGCCGATGCCAACTGTTGTTCAGCAAAGCTACGGTCTGTCGGAGCAATCCTGGAAAGTATTAACCGAAGTTACCTTTCCGACCGCCAAAACTCCGGAAGCCATTCTGATGGCGCTGGATTATTGCAAGGCCCGCAAGCTCGACATCTTTAAAAAGCCGGTGCATATCGTGCCGATGTGGAGTGCCGCTTTGGGCCGCAATGTCGAGACCGTCTGGCCGTCCATCATGGAAATCCAGACCACCGCATCCAGAACTGGTGTTTGGGCAGGCATGGACCGTCCCGTGTGGGGCCCCGATGTCACCAAAACCTTTACCGGACGTTACAAGGACGACAACGAGCAATGGCAAGAATCCAGCGTCACCGTGACCTTTCCCGAATGGGTGGCGGTTACTGTGTACCGGATCGTCGGCGGCAAACGTTGCGCCTTTACCGAGGAAGTCTACTGGCTGGAGGCTTATAGCACGGCCGGTGGTAAAAACTCGCAAGTGCCGACCGCGATGTGGATCAAACGCCCCAAGGGGCAATTATCCAAATGCGGTAAAGCAGCATCGCTCAGGGCTGCTTTTCCGGAGGAATGCGGTTATGCCGCCGAGGAGATGGATGGCAAAGCGTTAGATGACATTACTGACGGTAACGTGATCGATGGCAGTGCCACTGTTGTGAATGAGGCGGCTGGCAATGACGATGATGTGGTTGGCTCATCTAGCGTTGATGCACAGCGCGTAATCGACTTGTCGCAAATCCATCCCAAGGTGCAAAAAGCCGTGGCGGAACTGGTTAGACGTACAACAGCGGCTGGTGCCTGGAAAGCGGCCTACGACTATGCCAATCAGAAGTTCAAAGGCATCGATCTGACCTTTGCGTTGGCCGAGTTGGACAAGGTATCGGAGGTTGAACCCAGGACCACACCGGCATTGGGTCAAACTGAAGCTACCGTCATGCCGCCATTGTCACCGAAAGAGATGGCCATGAATCAAGCTCGTCAAACTTTGGGTTCCAGCAGTTAGTCATTTTGCCGCACAGGGCTATCCCGTTGCTTAATCGGGCAATCGGCTAGGCTGTTTTTATTCTGACGTTTGCTGGTTTTCAGCGGCCGTCACTTCAATTACCACCCCTTCAGGGCGTCATGATTCGCCCGTGTGGGGATTCATGATGCTCTGATTTTCTTATAAGGAGAGAGATCATGACTGCTATCGATCAATCATTGAACCGCGTGCCCTGTCATACCGACTGGCAACGTTACGATTCACCCACCGTGTTACGCCGTCACGGCCGTGGCTTTCTGGAACGCCTGTGGCGCCCCCAGTCCAGCGAACCGAATCCGCAGCCCTTGAGCCGACCGGAACTGACGACACTGGCCGAGAGTTTTGGCGGTGTCTGTTTACCGGCGCAAGACGAACTGCTGTTGCTGTTCGGCGATGGCCATTGGGCCCGGCGTTGCCAAACCCAATTGCACAAGCTCGGCATCGAGACGGTGCGCTTCGGTTGCCATGTGCAGTTGACCGGATTCTCGCGATGAAGGTCGTCGACGTTTCGCAACGTTCCACTCCATGGCGGCAGTGGCGCTTACAAGGCGTCAGTGCCAGCGAAGCGGCGGTCATCATGAATCGTTCGCCGTACAAAACTCCTTGGAGGTTGTGGGCGGAGAAGATCGGCCTGGTACTGGAAGCCAGTCTGGACAACAACCCGTTGATCCGCGCCGGCATCCGGCAAGAGCCCGAGGCTTTGCAACGCTTCGAGGATAAACACGCTCTGATGTTATTGCCGCTGTGCGGCGAGTCGGAGCAGTTCCCCTTGATGCGCGCCTCGTTCGACGGCTTATCCGAAACGAATGAACCCGTGGAAATCAAATGTCCACACGAGACCACGTTTCTGGATGTGCTGTTGAATCGGGAAGCTTCGGCAGCCTATCAGTTGTATTGGTGCCAAGTGCAACAGCAACTGCTGGTCGCCGATGCCGAGTTCGGGTTTTTGTTTTTCTACCACCAAGGCCAGGACGTCGAGTTCGAGATTCAGCGCGATGAGACGTTTCTCACCGAGCTGGTCGAAACGGCGATGGATTTCTGGTCGGCGGTCAAATCGAAAAAGGAACCGAACAAGGATCCCGAACGCGATTTGTATTTGCCCAAAGGTCATGCGGAGCAGCAATGGCAACAACTGGCGGCCACGTATCGGCAGCGGGCATTGACGATCTTGGATATCAAAAGCCAACTCAACCAGTTAGAGGACGAGCAGTCGCGCATTGAAGATACATTGGTTACCTTGATGGGCGATTCCGTGGCCGCGGAGCATTCCGGGTTACGCATCAGCCGTTTTCAAAGCCAGGGCGCCATCGATTACAAGGCGGCACTTCAGGCTCTGCAACCGGATGTTCAGGCTTCGGCGCTGGAAGTCTATCGAAAACCGTCGGCTACGCGAGTTCGCGTGACCTGCCGGGACGACGACGGTAAACATGCCGAAGTGCCGTTCGACGCGCAGGCCTTGAAAGACCTGGTAGACATGGACTTTTGGTTTTGAGTTTTGATGGTTCGTTTCACAACATCCTGTAATCCTGGTGGTTACAGGATGTTCATTCATTGACGGCATGATCGAATTAGATCGGGCACGTCGGTTTTAGGCTGAGCTTTGTCGCAAAGTCCAACCCAAAACCCGCATCGTTCAGGTATTCCCTTCGTGGAATCCCGAATCCGGTTTCGACCGGCGTTCCGTTGTTAAGCGGCATGAGCATTTGCCTCGTGTGCCAGGTGCGTCAAGCCTGGTGTTTTGTTTGTCCCGTTGGGGTTCATCACCCTTGCGGGAGCCGGTGACCCCTTTTATCGATTGAAGGAGGTCATTATGAATCAAGACTTTTGGAAAACCTTGCACGGCTGGTTGAACGTTGCTCATAGCAACGACATCCAGGCCAAAAAACGTTTACTGCTGGAGATGCACCGTCAGCTCTCGGACCCAGGTTTGAGAAGCGACATTCAGCGCATCGTGCGTTTGATGGATCGGGAGCTGTTGGCCCGCGCCGAATGGGCGATGTACTGCGTGATGCAGTTGCGTTAATTGCTTTATCTACCCTGGCTTGCCAGGATTTTAATCACCCGTTGGGGCTCATCACCCCACGGGGTCGGTGCGCCCCTTGTCATTTGAGGCTAGTCCTCGAGGAGCTCACCATGTATCAATCCTATTCCATTGCCGACACCTTCGGCATTCAGGCACCGGCTTCCATGAAAGTGGAAGGCTTTGTTCCGGCAAATAACCTCTATGTACCGGCTATTAAGCCGTATGTGTTTCGTAAGGATCACTTGCGGGATGTATTGGCGTTTTTAGGCGCGCATAACGGCGATGGCTTATACCTGACCGGACCGACCGGTTCAGGAAAAACCTCATTGTTGGAACAAGTTGCGGCACGTCTCAATTGGGGTGTGCATTCGGTCACCGGTCACGGCCGGCTGGAACTGAACGATCTGCTGGGCCAGTACATGCTGGTCGACGGCGGCTCGATGAAGTGGATCGACGGCCCGTTGACTCTGGCAGTCCGCCTGGGCCATGTGTTGTTGATCAACGAAATCGATGCCATCGATCCCGCGGAGTTGATCGGCCTGAATGAAATCGTCGAAGGCAAGCCGTTGACGATTCCGCAGACCGGCGATGTGATTGCCGCGCACCCCAAATTTCGTTTGGTCGCCACCGGTAATAGTGCCGGCAGCGGCGATCAATCGGGTTTGTACCAGGGTGTGTTACGGCAAAACCTGGCGTTTCTCGATCGTTTTAGATTGATGGAAGTCGGTTATCCCGAACCCGAAGACGAAATGAAACTGTTGGCCGATGTGGTGCCGACCATGCCGGAATCGGTACGGGAAAGCATGATTAAAGTCGCCAATCAGATTCGTAAAGTCTTCATCGGCGGTGCGGATGGCGGCGGCATGTTGTCGGTGACCTTATCTACGCGCGGCTTAGTGCGTTGGGCATCCTTGGTCGCCACGTTTAAAAGCGCGCCGAATGCCTTGGCCTATTCCTTGGACCGGGCCTTGACCTTCCGTGCCGAACCCGCCGAACGCGAAGCGATTCATCGCATCGCCAAGGATGTGTTCGGGGACGATTGGGCGGTGTAGTCATGGCCGTGTGGAGTTTGTTCCGCTATCGCAATAGTGATGGTAATTCCAAGGACTGGGCCGTCACTACGAATGCCGACGGTTCGATCTCGACCCGTTGGGGCAAGACAGCTTCTCGTCTGCCGAGCATCAACACGCGAACCGGGATTCGCCAGCACGATATCGAACAGCAAAAACAGGCCAAGGGCTATGTATTTGTCGGCGAAGTCGAGATCGATGCCGACGGTAACATCCGCTTACCCCGAACGGTACCGATAACGGCTACCTCGTCCATACCGCCCCAGGCGGTCGCGGTCGACAAGCTGTATTGGCATGTCGATTGTCGCGCCGGGCGTAATACCATGCTTGAGTTGGGTAGCGCGTTGCGGCGTTGGTTGGCCGATCTGGAAGCCTGGTCTCAGGCTCAAGGACTTGCCGTAAGTGACTGGTCCGGTTGGCAGCGGTTGATCGATGCCAGTCTGGGCGAGGAAGCCTTCGATCTCAGCGGTCAAATCGACCTCGAACACGGGGTATTGCCTTGGCTGTGGTTGATGGCCTTGAAGCATGCGGCCTTTCCCGGTGTTTCGGTGGGTATTGCCACCGAAAGCGGCCGTGATGTGTCGGCAGACCTGAAAGCTGAAGCGGACGTTTTGGCGTTGTTCGAGACCGACATCGAAGTGCTTAGGCCGTTGGCGGAAAGTTTGGGGCTATTGAAACCCCGACTTGATCTGGCGTTGGCCATGGCCGATCAAACCGATCACTGGTTTTGATCAGCTGAGGTTCCGACCATTGATTCCTGCAGCGAACTGTTCGCTGCAGTTTTTTAACATTCACCCGGAAGGGGCCATTTGCCCCCACGGGGTCAGTGAGCCTACTTCCCAAGGAGGCACACATGACACAAACGCAACTCATTTTAGATCAAGTGGTCTTGATCAAGGTCGACGCCACGATTTACGGCGCGCGTAAGAAGCTCAACAAGGAGGATCTGGTACTGGCCGACGGTAGCAAGTTGCCGCCGGAGGATTTGGCCAGTTTGGGCTCGAAGCGCTTGCTCGATCCGGACCGTCTATCGGTATTCAACCGGTTGAAAAAAGAAGCCGAACGCATTTGCTTGCGCGTCGGCACCCGGTTTCTCGGTGGCTTCATCGTACCGGTCTCGGCAGCGGCGCAAGTCACAGCGGAACTGGATCGGATCGCCGGGGATTTTGCCCAGGCCAGGTCCGAATTTCTGGATGGCTATGATGCCGCAGTACAAGACTGGATGGTCAAACATCCGGGATTTGCCGGCATCATCGAAAAAGCCATCGACTCGGTGGCCTTGGTCGCCACCCGCCTGGCGTTCGATTATCTGGTGGTGTCAGTCGCTTTACCCGAACAGATGCCAAAGCAAGAGGTCGAACGCCTGGAAAGCAAAATCGGTTCGTTAAGCGAGCAGATGTTCCATGAAATAGCGGTGGATGCCAACTTGCTGGTCGAACAATCGTTACTCGGCAAGGAACAAGTCACCCGCAACGCGCTCAGGCCGATCAAACGCATCCGCGACAAGCTCGATGGCTTGTGTTTTCTGGATCATCGGGTAGCGCCGGTGGTGGCGACCATTGACGACTTGCTCGGCAAAATTCCGACTCGGGGCTCGATCGAAGGTAGTCTGTTGCAGGAAATCCTCGCCACAGCCATGTTGCTGGCCGATCCGGATAAAACCCGGCGACACGGTGAAGGCTTGTTGGCAACGCAAGCGCCGGCAGTCCAGACCGATGCTGATGTTGAGGTTGAGGTTGAAGAAACCCTCGATCAAGCGGAAGCCGAAACATCCGAGCCGCCAGCATGTCTGCCACCCGTCATCGCAGAGACCGTTGCACCCGATCCAGATTTTACGGATCTGTTTGACGGCATATTTGACGATGATCTGGAAGCGGAATCGACATCCGATGACTGGGCTTTGGAAGTCTTGCTAGATAAACATCAGTCTGAGCGGAAAACCGGACATGATGCCGATCAATCGCATGATTCGGAACACGCGGCGGCACCGGCAACGGTGACGGCTAGCGGCGATGAGGAAGCGGACGATTCCGACCAGGATTACTGGTTCTGATCTGACGCCATTTAACTATTCACCCACTGGGGCAAATTCATGTCCCGCTGGGGTCATGGTTTGCCCTTTATCTTGGAGCACACCATGAAAAATAGAACCTTACACAATGCATTCCCCATCGTTGCTGCCGCCATTGGCAACCGCTTCGGCATTAAAGTCAGTGTAGGCGGTGATCAAGCCTATACCGATGGGAAATCGATTCAACTGCCGGCGTATGACGGCGATGATCCGGATTACCAGGATTACGCCTGGGGCTTGTTAGCCCACGAAACGGCGCATATTCGCTATTCGGATTTTACGCTGCATTATGGCAATTCGGTATTACGCCGGCGGCTTTGCAACGCGATTGAAGATGTCCGCATCGAGCACGAACTGGCCAAGGGCTTTCCGGGTACGCGACTGACGATAGGCACGGTGATTGAAAAGATGATTGCCAAAGGCGACTTTGTCGCCAGCCGCATCGACGATCATCCGGCCAATATCCTGTACAGCTTTGTCTTGAAAAATTTGCGTGCCAGGGTATTGGGTCAGTCGGCGTTACGGCCGTTGGTCGAGGAAACCGAAATCGCATTGAAGGCAACGTTTCCAAACGGTGCGGTGACGCGGCTGAAAGGCTTGCTGTCCGAAGTACCGGAAGGTTTGCATTCTGAGTCCGATTGCCTGCATTTGACCGATCGAATCCTGACCATGATTGAGCAGGAGTTCGAGCAACAACAGAAGCGTAATCAGGCACAACCATCGGCGGATGATGAAGCCATGCATCCTGAACCGGATGAAACCGATCAGAACGCAGATTCAGAAGATTCGGACGATTCGAATGGCAAGGATTCCGAGGATGACACGGAGTCCGATGAACGCTTACCCAACGACACTGATGACGAATCGTCTTCAGAATCCGGTGGTAACGATGCATCGAATCCGGAAAATCCTGACGAAGAACCGACAACATCTTCCGATAGTGCTCCATCCAATCCGCAAGATGAGGATGTAGAAAATACGGAGATTCCCGACCCGATGTGCGTCTTGCAAACACTATTGTCCGCCGAAGACGGTGACATTGAGCAAGACCTGTTCGAATCGCTGAAATCGGCGTTGTCGTTGGCGACCGAAGACGTATCGGAATTGCTAATGCCGAGCGGCCACGAGCCGCCCATGGACGAGCAAGCCGGTGCGTTTTTGCTGCGCAAGGTGCAAAGCGAATCGGGGAAAATCCGCGCCGCGTTGCAAGGCCTGGTGCAATCGCAAACCTTAAATCGCCCACAACACGCCTGTCGTGGTCGTCGGATGGATGGCAAACGTTTGCATCGCCTACCTCTCGGTGAAATCAGGGTATTTCAGCGTCAACAGGTGAAAGCGGCACCGAATACGGCCATTCATCTCTTACTCGATAAATCCGAAAGCATGGGTTATCAGGTAACCGATAGCCAGGGTCAACCGACTGGATCGCGTATGCCGATTGCATTGGAAGCCACTTTGGCACTGGCGTTGGCCTTTGAAGGGATTCCGGGTGTCAATCCCGGCGTCACTGCGTTTCCAGGCCATCACGATGATTCGGTTTTTCGTCTGATTGAGCATGGCCAACGTGTGAATGCCAGAACTGGTGCCTTCTCTTTGTCGGCTACCGGCAGTACGCCGATGACCGAAGCGATTTGGTTTGGTGCGGCGTCACTGCTGCGTTGCCGGGAACCGCGCAAGGTATTGATGGTAATGACCGATGGTCAACCCAACGATACCCTGAGCACACTGGAGCTGTTGCAGCGCTGCCGCGATAGCGGTATTGAAACCGTCGGTGTGGGGTTGGGACTGGATGTCAGTCATCTATTCCCGATTGCCATCACCATCAACGAACTTCAAGAGCTGAGAGCGCAATTGTTCGAGCTCTCTAAAGCGGTGTTGTTGGCGGCTTAAATACTGAAGGAGATCTCGCTTACTCGAACAAGGTCGATAGTCGTGCTAGTACGTCATCCATGATGGCGTCCGGCACGCTATCGACCCATCGGGCTTGGCGTGCCACCAAATCGAGGACGCGCGGTTGATCGCAGCGAATCACACCGGTGGTTTTGATTCCCGTCAACGGAACCGCAAATCCCAGGCGCCGCGCGAAATCACCGCCCGTGGTGATCGGTAATACCACTGGCAGTTTGGTGACCTGATTGAACTCATCAGGCGAAACAATGACCACCGGCCGGCTGCCTTTTTGTTCATGGCCTGAGGTCGGATCGAGCGAGACTAAATAGATATCTCCTCGCTTCATAGCAGTTCATTACCCACCGCTGGCGTATCGAGCCATTCGCGCTCTTCTTCGGACAGTGGTGCTGAATAATCGGAATTGGCCAGTAATTCAGCCAGGGTGTAATGCGGCTTCGGAGAAGGCTCTACGACTAATCGGCCGTGATCGATAACCAAGCCTACCGTCGCGCCGGCTTGCAAGTGTAATTGTTCCAATAATGCCGGAGGCACCGCCAACATAACTGAGCCGCCGACTTTACGTAGATTGGTAGTGTGCATAGCATCGCTCCGGAGATAATTGTTATACAAAAATATAACATAAAACACCATCCGCTGGCCAGATTTTCCAATGGCTCGACATCTCAAGTCCAGCATCGGAAAATCAGACTCTTCATGCATTCTTTTCAAAGAATGCTGAGTCCGACCTCGGTCGGCGTTCCGTCATTGGGCGGCGAGCAAGGTGTTCCCTTGATCGTGTCGGGTGCGTTAAGCCCGATGTAAATCGCAGTGGTATGACCCACTGCAAATCAAAACCCGCTTCGGGCGACCATCGCCCGGCCGGGTACTGTTCATTCGAAGTGTTTTCTTAAATTCTATAAAGGAGAACTTCAATGAACTTTATTTTCGGCGTCATCCTTTTGGCAATGTTTATCCTTGCCTTGCGAGTGATTTGGGCAACCGCGTTGCAACTGTTGAGCGCATTGAAACACGCAGCTCAAATGTTTCACCGCTATCGTGCACAGCGATTGGCGCGTAACCGGCTTCCGGTCATCATGCCTCGTAGTCGCGAAGATGTGGATTGGTTGGCAATATCGGATTCGGTGCGTCAAGAAATCCAGAGTCGCAATCGCGAAACGAATCGCGAACTGGAACGCTTGGAACTTCAATATCAAGCCAAACAGAAAACCATCAAACTCTACGAAGCGGATATTGAAATCGCCAAACTGGAGCGGGAGTTATTGAAACTCAAACCGACGATCGTCTCGGCGGAAACCGAGGCTAAACCTCGTCGGCGGTCTAAAAAAGCGACCGAATCAGCCATGGTGGACGACAAGTCCACTAAAACCGCTCAACAGGTTTTTCAATTGCGGGAAGCGCTAAAAGGTAATGCCAACGCGTTACCGGTTAATCAGCAAGCCCGCCATTGAATACCTTTAGCGTGGTTCCGGTTCCAGTATTGATGCTGCGAACCGGAATTCCGTATTGACTGGAGTCATCGGCCAGTAGGCAGTGACCTTCGGGCAATAACGACAACAAGTCGTTCTGGGTTTCCCGGCGAATTTGTCGAATCTTGTTGAGAAACGGCCAGGTTTGTTCAGGATCGTCAACGCGATTGAGCACGTCGGCTTCCAATGTGTCCAATTTTTGGAAAATTTGTTGGCAATGTCGAACGACTTTTAGCGGTTCATCGACCGGAATCGCCATCGGTTTTCGTACCGGTTGCGTCCTCTCGGTCTGCTTAGGACTGAGGAAATCAAAAATGCGCAAAATATCGTCAAACATGGCTATTTCTCTGCTTTTTAAAGAGTTTTAGTCACCATATACCGATTTTTGTGTGAATTCAACCCCGCTGTGCTAGCCGACTTTCGGCATTAATCAGCGTTCTTTACTTGCAGGAACCTCATCCTGCCGGGTGGTCGTTCCTGCGTTTTGTTGGAGGAAATGACCATGAAATTAATCGAACCACCAAGCGTTACTGCAATGCAGACCGAAGCCAGCACGGTTCGCCATCTGAATCAGTACCGCTGTCCCTACTGCCAAACCGAATGGGAGGATGAATGGGATTGTGCCTGTAATGATCGCTGCCCGGACTGCAACAAAGAGATAGAACCCTACGAAAGTTCACCGATCGATCGAGAATCGGCGTAGTCGGCTAACCGGTCGAAGGACAATCATCAGCCAATGCACCATGCACCGGCAGAAGGCATGAATTTAGAACAGTTGATTTCAGTGGCATTGCAAGCCTTGGGAAAATCAGCGTTGTAAAAACCACCAAAAATCGCGCGCTATTTCAGACGCAGCATGCATAAAAACCAGAGTCAGCCAGATCATTAGATCAGGTACTCATTTTTTCCACCCACACGGGAATGTCCTATTCCCGCTGGGGAATCGTGATGTTTCCGTTTTATACATTGAGGACAACATCATGAAACAAATCTTTGAACACACCTTCGGCACTGGTCATTGCATACAGTATCAGCGCTTGCCATCCGGCACCTGTTATCACACCGATACACCGGAACAAGTGATTGAGCTGTTGGAACAACTTCGGTACAACCGGCGCAAAATCCGGCTGTATTACGGCGACACCCAAACTGGCCAGTCCTGGCTCGATGAGCACGACATCATCGGCTGGATCGGCCGCTCGACCGGCACGATCAAAGTGCCGTTACTGATCGAACCCGGCGAAATCGGCGGTCCGGCAATATTGGACCACTGCATTGTTCGAATCGACAGCCCACGCCAGATACTTTTCCAACACGACTACTTTCGGGTTGGCGCGTTAGAACTGGTGAAAGGCGAGCTTAAACGCTTGCCGTGGGAAGTCTGGATCGATGGTGCCGTGCATGCCCGGTTCAAGGCAAAAATCGAAGCCAGGCAATACCTGGACTTCATTCAAGGTCAGCGGTTTGCGCTGATCTGACGCACCGTTTTCTGGGTTTACGCTCGGCTACGCCGAGTTTTAATCGGCCATGCAGAATGATGCAATCCCCTCCGGGGTTGCATCATTCATCAGGTACACATAGTTTTCTACTGCACATAGGGGGCATTTTGTTCGTTCGAGCATGACAGAGCCTGTTCAGCGCCACGACCGTCTTATAATTGATGTTGTTGAATGTCTTGGCCCTTCTGGACATTATCGGTCAATCAATAGCTTCCCACAGCGCGTGATTCGATCGAAGCTATAGACATGTTCTCGCGGGCTTTCATAACAACGCCCCACCAACCTTCGCCTGTAATCCGGTTCACCTTTTTCGAGATAGATTGTAGCTCCGCAGATCGGACATGACGCAGAATAACGAACTAATCGAATCACTCTTAAATCGCCATCTCTCAGTAGTTCGAACTGCGCCGACTTTTCCCTAATATTGGTGAACAGTTCATGTGCCAGGACGATTCGATCATCGAACAATAATACCCAAGGCTTGATGACGGACACCCAGACGACGTATGGAATTACAAAAATGCTCACTAATAATGTTAAATCCCGCGTCATCACCGGCCTAGGCACGGATAATGACAGCCATCCGCCATAAGAAAGTAAAACAGCAAAGCCACCGATAGTGAGTAACCATCCCAATACAACCCAAACATGCCATTGTCGTAATTCGATTTGTCCCCGACGAAATAACCAGCGAGCCATCCAACTGGGTTTAACTTCACCGGGTTCAGTCATTTGATAAATGGCCTGGGCATCGGTTGACTTATTCCCCGCCTTCAAATCATTGTCCGCTTGGTCATCATCGTCCGTGAGTTCAGGAATTTGCACAGGTTGGATGTAGAACGTGGCATACCGTCCAGGACCTCCCTTTGTGCTTTTGCGTTCCGGCTTTGGATAATGAGATAGCCCCCGCTTACGAGCAAAATCTATGACTTGAGGTTCTCGAGTTTCCCAATATTTTTTCAACGAACCCGGCCAATCGATCCATTTTTTAGGCTCGGTATTTCCTAGCGGTTCACCGACCGCAGCAACGATTTCGTCTGCGGTAAACCGACGCTTCGACTCTTCGAATTCCGCTTTTTTTAATGACTCCTGGGCTAACGCGCGCAATATGCGATGGCCTTTTTCATCACTGAGTTCGCTATCCAGCCAGTCGATCAAGCATTGAATCACTTCGCGCATAAACCACCCCAAACCAGGTAACCGGCAGTAGTCGTCTTGTTAGCAAACATCCGATTCATAACAATGTCCTCCATAACAGGTCGTAATGAGAGCAAAGAAAAGGTAATGGTTGAGCTTAAATATTCAGGGCAAACATTGATCAAAACAACAACGAGCTTAGAAAACGTTTCTAGCAACTGGCATGAGGTTAGAAGAATTTCAGAATCATTCAATCCATCACGCCTTACGTTTTACCCGATGTTATCGATTGGGCGATGCAATCCGTACTTGGAAAGGCTCAGCCATTGCATAACAACAATTATTTTCCGCTACAGAAGTTACCGCCGCCCAAGGCTTCCAGAGATTTGTGACCCAAATCAGGTCACTTTGCGAACGGGACATTTCCAGATTGTCTTTTTAGCATATCGCCAACAGTCGTTAACTTACTCAGAGACGTTTATGTCAACACTCGATGAAGACCTTGCCCGGTTAAATTTCGAATACCTCATGCTTGCCAGGGAATGTGCGCGTAGTAATCCCGCAGAAACAGCCTGGCGCTTTGGTTTGGATCAAATCGGTATAGACCAACTCGCCGGCATGACACAGGAGCAACTGCGTGAACACGCCGAAAGTAGCCGTGCAGTGATTCAGCTATTGCCTAGCTATACCCCAAGCAACTTGCCAATGACGGCTTATGTGGATCTTCTTCAACCTCGTATCACTGGAACTGCGGATGAAGCCAATGAATTTTAAAAGCCGGCCAAACATAGGTGCCGACTTGCTTTTAGCGGAAAGATTAATCCAACTCGGCGCCCGTCCACCGATTGTCCGCCAACTCTGCCAGCTAACCCGAAAACAAAGCATCGATTTGTTTAAGGCAATACAAGGACAATCGCCCAAACAAGGCATGTTGCCGCATGACCATCAATGGGCCATCCGCTCGGCCTTCAACAACATTCATGCCGCTCTATTTTTAAGCATGGTTGAAGATATTCGGCAACGACTTTGTATCCCGAAATCGAATGCGACTTTACTGGTTGCAGCTTTTGAGATTTACCGCAAGGTTGCGTCCAGGATTTTAGCCGATCCCCAATCTATTCAATCGCACTCAAAGCAACAATGGCCATTAGACATCAATCGGGCTTGGTATTTATTCAGCCTGCTCTCGGCGGGTGATTTAGTTTTCATGCTCTGCGGGCATTGCCATGCCCGTTACCTGGGCATGATTCACCCGGATGCCGCATTTAGTCAATGCCCTATCTGCGACGTGTGGACTGATCGCTCAGGTCGGCGACGCTGGGTTTCAGCAAAATCAAAAAAGCGCACATTGAACAAACCAAATGCTCTTTAAAGACGATCCAACAGCTACTAAGGAGAAGTCGCATGCATATCGTTGTCGTCACAGCCACTGATTGCCAAATACCTCAGCCCATACATGGCAAAAATCTCGCTCGATTGGCGCGCGAGTGTTTTGCTAATCAGCAAACGCTGACCCTTGATTTCAAGGATGTCAAGAACATCACGCAGGGCTTCTTTCAGGAATTATTTTTTCCGCTCATTGCTGAGTTTGGCGCCGATTATTTGAAATCGAAACTCATGGTCATCAACATGAGTGGCGCAAATGAACAGTTGATGCGAACCGCTTTCAACAACCTGGATGGCTATTTCGACAAACTTTTAGCACTCGATTATCAGGGGTGCGACGAAGAAATTTTCGCCATGAATCAGACCTGGCTGATCAAAGCCAGAGAAATCGCTCGGGAAAATCCAGTATTGACGGAATTAGTCTTGGGAATTACCGATGACGCCATGCGTATAGCGCTCGGGCATTTGTCCTTGGAGGACATTCAGTTCCTCGCTCGCTCCAATTGGCTTTGCTTTACGCCACGCTTTTCCAGCCAATTCTTGATGAACTTCCATAAAGAACAGTCGCAGATGGTGGAGGCCATGCTGGGTTTAACCGGCTCTATTTGCTGAGGGAATGACCTATGCTCAGAAAATATCAGCAACAGACGTTAGCCATTGAACTGCTGAAACGCCATGCCAAGGTAAAAATCGTGCATCAAGCCACGGGCATGCCCATCAGATTGCTGCGACAAATTTACCGGCAAATACATGGACACTCACCCAGTCGCGGGTCCATCAAGTTTTCAACGCGCGGTTTGACGGGAAGTCGCCGAAAATATAAAGACGTGACGTTATTTGCAGTTTGTTTTCAGGCGGCTAGAAATGAGCCGGCCGATAATGAAATTCACACATTGATAACCGCTTTCGATGCCTATAAGCATTCCTATCCAATGGGAAATCTAGATTTTTCCGCTGCATGGGTAATATCCCAGGACATCAAAGATAAAAAAGTACAGCTTTCAACCTGTCCAAATTGTCGTGCGTGGGTGCTATTAAACGCGAGAGAAGATCTTGCTGAACGCTGTAGCGTATGTAACAACCCTTTGTGACCAGGCTTACCCAGTGAACATTGAATCCGATCAAAATACGACCGTAAAAGAGAAAGAATTCCTAAAAATCAGCGATATGATCGAAAAACTGGGTGTAACTCGAACCCAGTTTTGGCGAATGAGGAAGGCTGGAGAGGTTCCTCCACCGGTAATTCGAAATCCACAAATGTGGCTTGCAAGTCAGGTTAAGGAATTTTATGAACAGAGGGTAGCCAAAGAAGATGTCGAAACACTTTGATGCTTTAAATGTAGCGCATTGCATTCAAACCTTGTTTTTCGTTTGGTGCTGTCAATTTTTCAATCAAACACGAAATTTTTTCGTGTTTTGAGTAAAAAACAAAGTGACCACAAAAGTGACCACGCAATGAAAAAGAGCTTAGATATTTCTATCTAAGCCCTTGATTTATTTGGCTCCCCCGGACGGGCTCGAACCGCCGACCTAGTGATTAACAGTCACCCGCTCTACCGACTGAGCTACAGGGGATTAATTCGAAACTTACGTATTCAATATGGCGCGCCCGGAGAGATTCGAACTCCCGACCGCTCGGTTCGTAGCCGAGTACTCTATCCAGCTGAGCTACGGGCGCCTTATCGATTTGAGCATTTTAATTTGTATCCACATCCTTGTCAATTATTCTTTATTTTCTGTTTAAGGTGGCGGAGAGAGAGGGATTCGAACCCTCGATGCGCTTTTGGCACATACTCCCTTAGCAGGGGAGCGCCTTCGGCCTCTCGGCCATCTCTCCTACAATCTTATTAACTTTCAGAAGAACTAGATTCAGATTGCTCTTTTTTGATTCTTTCGTAGATTTCTTCCCTGTGCACAGAAACGTCCTTCGGAGCATTAACGCCAATCCGAACTTGATTCCCTTTTACGCCAAGAACGGTGACGGTAACTTCATCACCAATCATCAAGGTCTCCCCCACTCTGCGAGTCAAGATAAGCATACCATCTCCCTTATGTCCAAAGCACTTTGTTTCAGAAACAAACTGAGCTGTTTATTATAGTTTTTTTTCAAAGAAAAGGGAATCTATTTCGCCTTTCTTTTCGGCCTGTGCCCAATCATCCTGTAAAATAGACTTTCTAGCAACAAAAAATTTAATATGGGATTGTAATGCTGATACAGTGGTATCCTGGCCATATGCATAAGGCTAGCAAGGAAATCAAAAACACCTTACCCGACATAGACTTATTGATAGAAATACTCGACGCTCGTATTCCTTTTAGCAGTCGAAACCCTATGTTGGCGGAACTCCGCGGTGACAAACCAACAATACGCGTCCTTAACAAGACCGATTTAGCCGATTCCGAGACCGTAAAAAGCTGGCAAACCCACTTCGAACGGGAACTGTCCGTTAAAACGCTGGCTGTATCAACCCAACAACCGGAGAAAATTAAACAAATAATCGATTTGTGCGCCAAAATGTTGCCAGAAAAAGCACAGACCAACAAGGTCATGCGCACTATGATCATGGGCATTCCTAACGTGGGAAAGTCGACCATCATTAATATCCTGGCCGGACGCAGTATCGCCAAAACCGGTAACGAACCCGCTGTTACCAAACAACAGCAGCGTATCAATCTAAAAAATAATATCGTTTTGTCAGATACTCCCGGCGTATTGTGGCCAAATGTCGAAAATCGCAATAGCGGCTATCGTCTCGCGATTACGGGCGCAATCAAAGATACCGCATTTCAACACGATGACATTGCTCTATTTGCCCTGGAATATTTGGTAACAAGTTATCCCGAGTTTCTAAAAAGGCGTTATCAGATAGATAATCTTCCAACCGACCCAGTCGCTTTATTGGAAGCCATAGGCAAAAACCGCGGCTGTCTCCGCTCCGGCCAACAGATCGACCTGGATAAAGCGGCCAAACTGTTCTTAACCGAATTACGGGCCGGCGTGATCGGCCAAATCAGTTTGGAAACGCCAGAGATGATAGAGAAAGAACTGACTGAGCTAGCCGCCGTTCGCGCTGAGAAAGAAGCCAGGAAAGCGGCGCGAAAACAGCGCCGTTAAGAAACCCGCAACATATTATCTAAAGCCCGCTTCGCTAAAGAGGCTTGCTTAGCCGGTACCGACACTTGGTTGACCACATGGCCGGCTACCAGATTGTCCAACACCCACGCCAAATGCTGCGGATCGGTGCGAAACATCGTGGAACACATGCTCAAAGTTGGGGCCATGAAATGCACACTTTTACCCTCGGATTTGCATTCCTGCGCTAGGCGGTTAACCAGATTCAACTCTGTCGCTACCAGCCAGCGCGTATTAGGCTCGGCCTCTCTGACGGTTTTCAAGATCATCTCAGTCGATCCAATGTGATCGGATTTTTCACAGACTTCGAAACAGGCCTCCGGATGTGAAATGACGATCGTTTCCGGATATTTAGCCTTGAAATCGTCGATTTGCTCGGGTTGGAATGCTTGATGTACCGAGCAATAGCCCTTCCATAAGATGATCTTTGCATCACGGATTTGCTGCTCGGTCAAACCGCCTCGCGGTTTGTTGAAATCCCAGGTCACCATTTGTTCCAACGGGATCCCCATTCGGTAACCGGTGTTGCGGCCTAGATGCTGATCTGGAAAGAACAACACCTTGTCGCGTTTGCCGAAGCTCCAATTCAGGATTTTTTCGGCATTGGAAGATGTACAAACGATGCCGCCATGCTGGCCGCAGAATGACTTGAGGTCGGCTGCGGAATTGATATAAGTCACAGGCGTCACGCTATCTTCCACGTCCATGATTTCGGCCAATTCATCCCAACATTGCTGTACCTTGACTTTGTTGGCCATATCGGCCATAGAACAGCCGGCCGCCAGATCCGGCAGGATTGCGATCTGTTCCGGACGGGACAAAATATCCGCCACTTCAGCCATGAAGTGCACTCCGCAAAAAACGATATATTCGGCTTCCGATTGAGCGGCCTCGCGTGAAAGTTTCAGCGAATCACCGAAAATATCGGCATGTTTAAACACTTCATCGCGCTGGTAATGGTGACCGAGAATGATACAACGCTTACCGAGCTTGTCCTTAGCAGCCTGTATACGCGAGTCGCATTCGGCTTCATCAAGTAAAGCGTAATCATGGATGGGTAACGCAGAGGTCGTCATAGTCAAATACTCTATCTATCAATTAATCATGTCATTGCGCAATAGTTCGATACGCAAATCCGTTTAAAATTCATTTCTAACCTCACATGTCATTTAACGCGTCGGTGAGCAGCGGCCCTAATTCAGCGGCATGCGCCCAATCAAATAAGCGAACGGCGTCAAACAACGTCGCTGTGGAAGGCGCTATCAATAATAAAGCGGTCGTTAAGCTCAATAACAGAATGGAGCCAGCGGGATTTTGATAACCGTATACTTTTAAGGCTGTGCCAAATGATTTTTTCATCCGGCCGTTGGCCAAATCAACGCTAAACAGTTCGTCCAAACACAAATGCACGATAAAACCAAACAACAGAAAAACGCCGCCTAGCCATGCATCCAAATTCGAGGTAGCCAGAGAATAGTACCGAATACAAACCAGCAGCAAAGCGAAAAATATTCCGGCCAATACCGAATGAAACACCCCACGGTGTACAGTCATTCTCTGAAACAAGTACATAAGCAGATAACGGACCACGCCGAAAGCGAGCAACGCAACCGGTATTATTAATCTTTGACTTAGATTGTCTTCCAATGTTTGCCAAATAACACCGGCACAGCATAATCCTAAACCGGTAAATAAGTGTCTGACCTGCCGAGAATGATCCGAATCGATATCCGGCAATAATCCGCCAATCAGTCCTAAAACGACATAAGAAGCGCTCTGCTCCGCATAAAATAAACCGCCATTGACTACAACGACGTTTGCTGTCGAACTTGCAAGCAGCGTCACGCTGACATGGGTCTTAAAATTGGCCACGGCGCATTAATGAATTAGAGATAACAGACAAAGTATATGAATAATGCGCGGTCAATTTACGCAAAAAAAATCTAATCGCAAAATCACATTTTCTGTGGAATCGAATTCTTAATTCCGGTCGGAATGAGCAGGATAACGATCAACATATAAGGCATTTTGCAGCACACTCATCGCCGCCAACTCACCTCGTAACCGCAGGTATTGCAATATGGTCTCTTCAAATTGAAAAACCATTTCCGGATTCATTCCTAAAGTTTGAAACGATGCCGCTAATAGCGCCAAATCGTCCGGCCCGGGCCGTTCTTCATCTACCGCAATATTTTCATTGTTAAATCGAAAAGCAAAAGAGGATCGGGGTACAGCTGCCAAATATTGATCCATATCCGGCAGACTGCCACTCAATTTTGCAAAGTCCTCAGGCATCGTGCGCTGCTGAGCGAATGCGAAAATAAACCCCATCCCTTCTTTGGCTTGGTCCGGATTGATACCTAAACGGTCGACTAAAAAAGCAGCTAAATCGGCTTCAACCATTGGGTCTGTCGTCGATTCCGAGCTTGGCGCAATTTCTGCGATCACGCTGTCCGTCATTTGTTCAACAGACGCACAAGCAATCGTTCCGGATATCACGCACAGGCATACAAGCAATAGGCTTCGATTCAAAAAAATTCCCGCGGAATCAAATCAAAAAATGATCAAACATTGTGTTTCATGATGGGCCGACTGCTAAGTCAACCCATTGCGAAGCCAATTAGTCACGCTTTTCGTCTTTACCAGCCGGTTTACGCAATCTGATGCCCAGTTCTTTCAGCTGTTCGTCGCTGACAACGGCCGGTGCATTGAATAATGGACAAGAAGCGGTCTGAGTTTTCGGGAAAGCGATAACATCCCGAATCGAATGAGCACCGGTCATTAGCATAACCAAGCGATCGAGACCGAATGCAATGCCGCCGTGAGGAGGCGCGCCGTACTTCAAAGCATCCAGCAAGAAACCGAATTTCTCACGCGCTTCTTCGTGGCCGATACCCAAGATCGCGAATACGATTTGCTGCATTTCGGTCCGATTAATCCTGATGGAGCCTCCGCCGACTTCGGTACCGTTCAATACCAAGTCGTAAGCCCGCGAGAGCGCTTTGTCAGGATCGGCTTTCAATTCTTCCACTCCACATTTCGGCGCAGTAAACGGATGGTGAATCGCGGTGTGGCGCTGTTCTTTTTCGTCCCAAGCAAACATCGGAAAATCGACCACCCACAAAGGCTTCCATTCACCGGTCAACAAGTTCCTATCCAAGCCTAGTTTGACCCGCAGGGCGCCCATCGCTTCGTTGACGACGCTCGCTTTGTCTGCGCCGAAGAAGATCAAATCGCCGTTTTGAGCGCCGACTTTTTCCATGACCTTCGCCCAAACATCGGCCGGCGCAAATTTGACGATAGGCGATTGCAGCCCTTCGGCACCCGCGCCCAAATCGTTGACTTTGATATAAGCCAAACCTTTAGCGCCGTAAATACCGACGAATTTGGTCAGCTCATCGATGACACTCCGGCTCATCTCGCCGCCTTCCGGAACCCGCATCGCCACTACACGTCCGTGCGGATCGTTGGCGGGGCCTGAGAATACCTTAAAATCGACTTCGCGCATTTCATCGGCGATGTCGACCAATTCCAGCGGAATACGCAAATCAGGTCGATCGGAACCGTAACGACGCATCGCTTCGGCATAACTCATGACCGGAAATTTATCGCCCAAATCGACATTGATGATGTCCTTGAACAGACGGCGTATCATTTCTTCCACGACCGCCATGATTTCCTGCTCGCCCATGAAGGAGGTCTCGATATCAAGCTGGGTAAACTCCGGCTGACGATCGGCCCGTAAGTCTTCGTCACGGAAGCAACGCACCACTTGATAGTAACGCTCCATGCCTGCCACCATCAGCAATTGTTTATAGAGCTGCGGCGATTGCGGCAACGCGAAAAACGAATTCGGATGAGTACGGCTAGGCACGATGTAATCGCGCGCGCCTTCCGGTGTGGCTTTGGTTAAAAACGGGGTTTCGATTTCGAAAAACTCGCGCTCATCCAAAAACTGACGCAGATGCCGTGTCACGTCGCGACGGACCTTCAATCGATGCAGCATAGCCGGACGGCGCAGATCGATATACCGATAGCGAAGACGGGTTTCTTCGTTAACTTCGATTTCGCTCTCCAGCGGAAACGGCGGGGTTTCCGATTCGTTCAGCACTTCGATGTGCTTACCGAGCACTTCGATTTCGCCGGTAAACATATTGGGATTGTGCGTGCCTTCCGGCCGCTCGCGCACCACGCCTTCGATACGCAACACATATTCGCTGCGCACGTGTTCGGCAATTGCAAAACTATCGGCCGAGTCTGGATCGAACACCACCTGTACCAAACCCGCACGATCGCGCAGATCGATGAAGATGACGCCGCCATGATCTCGGCGACGATGTACCCAGCCGCACAACGCGACGGTTTGTCCTATATGTCGGGTGTTCAATTCTCCACACTTGTGGCTACGCATAATGTTTCTCGAGTTGATCTAAATATGAAATGTGGGTCGGGTTTAACATAACCCGACAGACTGGCTTTGGTTGGACTATACCTTCCCGGTTAACTCAAACCTGGATTAATGGCAGGCGCAACTTCCGCCGCATGCACCACCGGATGAGTTACCGCCTGAATTAGATTCACCGGCAACATTTTTCTTGTTACCACTTTTAAAATCGGTTTCGTACCAACCGCCACCTTTCAAGCGAAAACCGGCCGCAGAGATCTTCTTTTTCAATTCCGCTTCGTTACAGGCCGGACAAATGACTAAAGGATCTGCACCGAGTTTTTGCAAAGCTTCGTGTTCATGACCGCAGGCATTACATATATATTCATAGATGGGCATAACCACTCCATAATAAAACCAAAAACAGCTTGTGAATAAGGTCGAGTCTTGCGTTTTTCAAGACCCATGATGATAGAATGCCGGTCATTTTAATCGAAGACGGGGTAAAAATGGTTAAATTGAATCAGCAATTAACGATCACCCGTCCCGACGACTGGCATTTGCATGTCAGAACCGGCGCGATATTGAACACAGTCATTGCCCATACGGCCCGGCAATTCGCCCGTGCCATCATCATGCCCAACCTGAAACCGCCGGTCGCCAGTGTCGAACAAGCAGTCAGTTATCGTGATGAAATCCTAGCCGCCTTACCGGCCGAATCGACTTTCAACCCCTTGATGACTTTGTATTTAACCGGCAATACCAATATTGATGAAGTCAAAAGTGTCGCCAAATCCGAGCACGTTTATGCGTTCAAATTGTATCCCGCAGGCGCCACGACTAATTCCGATGCAGGCGTTTCCGACATCCGGACTGCCTACCCGATTTTCGCGGCCATGGAGGAACACGACATACCGCTTTTGATACACGGCGAAGTGACCGCACCTGAGTTCGACATTTTCGACCGCGAAAAAATATTCCTCGATACCCAGCTTGCACAGATCACGCAACAGTTTCCGGAGCTGCGTATCGTAGTCGAGCATTTAACCACGAAAGACGCTGTGCAATTCGTCGAAGCCGCCTCGGAAAAAGTCGCTGCCACCATCACGCCGCAACATCTGCTGTACAACCGTAACGCGATTCTGGCCGGTGGCATTAAACCGCATTTTTATTGCTTGCCGATTCTGAAACGAGAGCATCATCGCCAGGCCTTACTCAAAGCCGCCGTTAGCGGTAACCCAAAGTTCTTTCTGGGCACCGATAGCGCCCCGCATCTGACGTCTTTAAAAGAAAATGCCTGCGGCTGCGCCGGCTGTTACAGCGCTCATGCCGCCATCGAACTGTATGCCGAGGCCTTCGAGCAAGCGGCGGCACTTGACAAACTGGAAGGCTTTGCCAGTTTTTACGGCGCCGATTTTTATAGACTACCTCGAAACACCGAAACCATCACGTTAGAAAAACACTCATGGACGGTGCCGAAACAGTACGGAGATGCAGACTGTTCAATCACTCCTTTGAAAGCAGGCGAGCAAATGAACTGGCAAATTGTCGCCAACTAATTGGTGGATTTCAACCGGTCATGGTGTATATCAACTAAGTACGTCGAACTCTGAATGTTCGATAGCCAACTACCAATAGCCTTAATCATTTGATTCATTAATAAAACATAACCCGAGTCTAAGAGGCATAAATTTCGCATACACTTTGTATTCGGCACTCGCAGAAGCATCATTATCCGACAGAAAAATCGGCTTACTCATTTTCCAACAACCCAATCATGTCTAAAGACTTTGTTTACCGCTGGGGCATCTTTCCTCTTTGGCTATTGCTGACACTTACAATTTTCCTGCGCGATCCGATTCCGATCGATGAAACCCGTTATCTCAGTGTGGCGTGGGAAATGTGGTTGCGCGGCGATTTTTTGGTGCCTTATCTGAATGGGCATACCTATAGCCATAAGCCGCCGTTATTGTTTTGGCTGTTTCAAGGCGGCTGGGCCTTATTCGGTATCAACGAATGGTGGCCGCGCTTAGTAGGGCCGCTCTGTGCACTGGCTAATTTAATTTTGATTCGGCACATTGCCGATAGGCTGTGGCCCGAAAAGCCGGCTGTTGCTCAAAACGCCCCATGGATACTCATCGCGACGCTACTATGGACCTTGTTCGCAAGCTCGACCATGTTCGATATCTTGCTGACCTGTTTTGTTTTGCTGGGTATATTAGGCTTGGTCGAAGCGATTAGATATTCTCAGGCAAAGGGTTGGAGCTATTTCGCATTGGCAATTGGCCTAGGCATTTTGACCAAAGGCCCGGTAATATTGCTGCATCTTCTGCCCAGCGCATTGCTGGTCGTCTTCTGGTCCAAACCGGAACAACGCTTTAGTAAATCCTGGTTCGCTTATTTAGGACTAGCCATAATGGCCGGTATCGCTCTCGCCTTGGCATGGGCCCTACCCGCCGCTTCCGCCGGCGGTAAGGAATATGCCGATGCCATTTTATGGCATCAAACGGCGGACCGCACTGTCGGCACCAAAATTCACGCTCGACCATTTTTTTGGTACGCCATTTTTTTGCCTTTATTGGTATTTCCGTGGATTACCTGGCCGCGACTATGGCGTAACTTGCGCCACGTCGATTTTTCCACCGACACCGGCCTCAGGCTAAGCGTCAGTTGGTTATTAAGCTCGTTTTTGTTGTTTTCCGCGCTCCCCAGCAAACAGATCCACTATCTGATTCCGATGCTGCCGGCATTTGCATTGATTTGTGCACGTTTACTAGACCATCCGGCGCGGGAGCTTAAGCCAAGCTCCGACTTCCTACCTTCAATAATCATTGGTTTGGTCGGGCTATTTTTGATATTTCTGCCCGATGTACCCGGCTTGGCCAAACTGAATTGGGTCAAACAAGTGGAGCCGTTCTGGGGGCTCAGCGTCATCGGGATTTCAGCGGCTCTAGCCGCACTGACCGCCTACGCCGGTAAACTCTCTTCGCCCGCACTCTCCAGCGCGGTGGTGGGAGCGGTCTTCGCCGGTTTCATATTTTTCTTTCAATATACCGGTCTGCAATATAATCTTAGGCTGGCCGCAATTAAGCTAAAAGCATTTAACGATCAAAGAATTCCGGTCTGTTACGTTGGCGATTACGAAGGTCAATTACATTTTCTAGGCCGTTTAACCCAACCGTTGCAAGCCATCGAGTCCGGCCAGGCGCGTGACTGGGCGCAACAACACCCGAACGGTTACTTAATTTATTTGGAAAAAACCAAACCGGATCGCGCCGCTTATATGCAGCCGCATCGGGAATATTGGCTGGCGTTTAAAACGGCCCGGCAAATACTCTCTATGTAAGCGGGGCAATCTTAAATCAGAAACCTGCGTCAATTTTGATTAAAATCCGCCCACTCATAAAACTCATATTCAATTTTAGTAACTTACCTGTTAATAATTCATGAAAATTTCGGTTGTAGTCCCGGTTCATAACGAAACCGGGAATGTCGATAGCCTCATCGCCGAGATAGATCGGGCTTTAGATACGCAAGAAAGCTATGAAATGATTTTCGTCGACGATGGCAGCACCGACGACACGCTTCAAAAACTAAGGCACGCCATGCAAAACTACCCGCAATTGCGCGTCTTGCAACATCAAAAAAGTTGCGGTCAAAGCCGGGCGATTCACAGCGGTGTTGCCACCGCCCGACACGATTGGGTCGCGACCTTGGACGGCGACGGTCAGAACGACCCTGCCGACATTCTTAAATTAGTCGACGCGTTGTCGGAACATAATTCCGATCAATTGTGGATGTTAGCCGGCTTTAGGCATAAACGTAACGATACCGGATGGCGAAGATTTTCATCGAAATTCGCCAACACCGTTAGACGAGCCATCTTACACGATGACACACCCGATACAGGCTGCGGATTAAAACTGTTCCGCCGGGATAAATTCTTGGCACTTCCCTATTTTGATCACATACATCGCTTCATGCCCGCCATGATACAAATGACCGGAGGGCAAGTGATTTCGGTGAAAGTAAACCACAGGGCGCGCAGCCACGGTCAGTCGAAATACGGCACTTTGGATCGCTTAATGGCGGGTGTCATCGACCTTCTCGGTGTGGTCTGGCTCAAAAAACGCCATAGCTTACCGGTGATCCGCGAGGTAAAACATGGACAATAACACCATTTGGTTGATTATCGGCTTCACCGGACAAGCCTTGTTCTCCGCCCGCTTCCTAGTGCAATGGATAGCCAGCGAACGGCAACGAAAAAGTGTAATACCAGTGATGTTTTGGTATTTCAGTATCCTTGGCGGCTCCACTTTGCTGATTTATTCCATCCATAAACAAGACCCCGTATTCATTCTGGGACAAGCCGGCGGTTTACTCATCTACATGCGAAATCTTTACTTCGTTGTCAAGCACACGAGGGAAGAAGCGCTAGCCACTGGGAAAAATTAGCCAACCCGCACTAAAATAAAGGCATGATCGGAACGTAATGCCGAGTTATTTACACTAAGAATGCAAAATACGGTTTGTTGGCGGTGGAGATTTGCAATGCGCGTACTAATTTTCCTATTTTTGGCAATGATCTCGGTATCGGCATTGGCCGATGTCTTCAAATGCATCGGCAAATACGGTCAAGCGACTTACCAGAATAGTCCTTGCTCCGCATCCAAAAAAGAACAGCAGCTCGATATAAAATTCGACCCGGTCAAGGAAGCGGAAGCCAAGGCAAAACTTGAAGCGATACGCAGCGAATATGAAACAAAAAAAGCCGAGCGATTAAAGGAAGAGGAAGAACAAAGATCTCAACACCAGGAAGCCGCGTCATTGGAATTTGCTCGGCGGAGCGCCATTGCTCAACAAGAACAAGCGCAAGCGCAACAAAGACAAGCAAACGCACTAGAAAACCAAAACCTTATGCGACCGCTCTATTATTTGCTGCCGGGCCGACCTGTACCTTCTCCCACTATACCGCTACCCCGAGAAAACCCGGACTCCACCATACCCCTACCCCGAGAAAACCCGCGTCGGGCCCCGGTCACGTCCCCTTAGCCCAAACAATCCGAGACTTGCACGGATATGATCGCCATGGGTCGATACTGTTGCAACAAAGCCGACCTCATACTGTTAAGGATTTGGCCAAAAACAACTTCCCGTTTTGCCGATGCGAACCCTGGGGCATACCGAATGAGGAACGCCGCGAACCCTTCCATGGGGGGCTTGACGGCAGCGTCCTTGCTGCCGGCATCCTCACTCGGTACGTCTCCAGTGCCTATTGCCATATCGGGAAGTTGTTTTGGACGATATCCTAAGCCATCGGCTGCCACAGAAATTCGGTATCGCAGCCGATCTAAAACAGTCGACGCGAATAGCCACCGCTTCGTGCTGCCGGTCAGTCATAAAAGACAACTTTTCCAGCGATTCTTAATAGCGCCATTTACGGGTCTAGCCTAAAAACTGCATTTAGCGATTCAATTGGGATTTAGCGAGAGCGACGGCATTCCGAACTTGCTCCGGCGCAGTTCCGCCGATGTGATTGCGTGCCGCCACGGAACCCTCCAGTTTCAAGATATCGAATACATCTTCAGCAATGCTTTCAGAGAAGCCCTGCAATTCTTCCAGGCTCAATTCCGACAAATCGCGCCCGCTTTCCAAACCCAAGCGCACGGCTTGACCTACCACTTCGTGGGCATCGCGGAACGCCATACCCTTACGCACCAGATAATCGGCCAAATCGGTGGCGGTCGCAAAGCCTCGCTTGGCAGCGTTATACATATTCCGAGGCTTGGCTTTCACATGCGGCACCATGTCGGCAAAGGCGCGCAGACAGTTAATTAGCGTATCGACGGTATCGAACAAAGGTTCCTTATCTTCCTGATTATCTTTGTTGTAGGCCAAAGGCTGGCTTTTCATTAACATCAACAGCGACATCAAATGTCCGGCGACGCGACCGGACTTGCCGCGCACCAACTCCGGCACATCGGGGTTTTTCTTTTGCGGCATGATAGACGAACCGGTACAAAACGCATCCGGAATGTCTATAAAATCGAACTGCGCGCTGGCCCACAAAACCATTTCCTCGGAAAAACGCGACAAGTGCATCATGATCAGACTAGCGGCGGCGGCAAATTCGATCGCAAAATCGCGGTCGCTAACCGAATCCAGCGAGTTATTTGACGGCCTGGAAAAACCCAGCAGTTCCGCCGTCATATGCCTGTCGATCGGGTAGCTGGTACCCGCCAGCGCAGCCGCTCCCAGCGGCATGACATTGATGCGCTTGACGCAATCCGATAAACGTTCGCTATCGCGCGCCAGCATTTCGAACCAAGCCATCAAATGGTGACCGAAAGTGACAGGCTGGGCCACTTGAAGATGAGTGAATCCCGGCATTATCGTATCGGCTTCACGCTCGGCCACGTCCAACAAAGCCGACTGTAAACGTTTCAACTCGGCGAGAATGTGGCCGATTTCATCGCGTAGATATAAGCGGATATCGGTCGCCACTTGGTCGTTACGGGAGCGGCCGGTATGTAACTTTTTGCCGGCTATCCCAATCAAGTCAGTCAAGCGCGCCTCGATATTCATATGCACATCTTCTTGCTTGATCGACCAAGCGAACTCGCCGCGTTCGATTTCTCCTTGAATTTGCGCCAGACCTCGACGGATATCGCTTAACTCCTGCCCGGTCAAAATACCGATTTTGCACAGCATCGCCGCATGCGCCAACGAACCTTGTATATCTTGCAGAGCCATCCGTTGATCAAAGCCCACTGATGCGGTAAATTCTTCGACAAACGCATCGGTGGCTTCAGCAAAACGGGCGCTGGACAATTTTTCGGTATTAACAGTGCTCATAACATAATAGGCAAACAATGAATCGGCCAATTATACCGCCGCTTAACCCATTTTTAGCCATTAAATCCGGATAATTATTGATAACCGCCGAGTACCGCCGTCAACGCTTGAGAATAAACTTTAAAACCAAGCCGCATGCTAGACTTCGACGATCCGGCTAAACTAACGTGCTAATCGTTATTTCACCTTAATATTCATCTCTTCGAGATTTCAATGCAGCAATCGGCAGAATTCGTTAACTGGTTTAGAAGCTCCTCGCCTTACATACATGCCCATCGCAACCGCACCTTTGTAATTTTTTTCAGCGGCATCGCGGTAACCGCACCCGATTTCGACAACTTGATCCACGACTTTGCCTTATTAAAGAGCTTAGGCGTCCGCTTGGTGTTAGTGCACGGCATCAGGCCTCAAATTGACGAACGCTTGTTACAACAAGGCGATCAACCGAAATTTCATCACCATTTGCGCATCACCGATGCCACGACATTGCAATACGTTAAACAAGCCGCAGGGTTGGTGCGGGTAGAGATCGAAGCCCTATTATCGATGGGCGTTTCCGGCTCGCCGATGGCCGGCGCAAAAATCCGCGTGGCTTCCGGAAACTTCGTCACGGCCAAGCCCTTGGGCGTACTGGACGGCATCGACTATTGCCATACCGGCACGGTTCGGCGCATCGACTCGCAGGCAATTCATCAACAACTCGACCAGAATAATGTCGTGCTGATCTCGCCTATCGGTTATTCGCCAAGCGGCGAGGTTTTTAATTTATCCGCCGAAGAAGTCGCCACCGAGGTTGCGATTGCATTAAGCGCCGAGAAATTGATTCTGCTGACCGAACAAACGTGTTTATCGCCCGAAACTAAAAAGCCGATTCATCAGTTGACCACCGAGCAGGCGAGCAAGTTGCTACGGCAATATCCGGATATGCCCGGAGCAGTCGCTCGCTCGTTGCGTGCGGCGATACAGAGCTGCCGGCAAGGAGTAGACCGTGCGCATTTAATCGACAGACATCTGGACGGCGCACTGTTACTGGAACTTTTCACCCGCGACGGCGTTGGCACGCTGATCAGCTCGCATGAATTCGAAACCATTCGCCCCGCCACCCTGGAGGACATCGGCGGCATTATGGAGCTAATTAAACCTCTGGAGCAGAAAGGCATACTGGTAAAACGCTCGCGGGAAAAACTGGAAATGGAAATCAACGATTACATTGTCATCGAACGGGACGGCTTGATCATAGGCTGCACTGCATTCCACGTTATGCAAGATAAGCAGAACGCGGAGCTCGCTTGCCTTGCGATACATCCCGACTATCAAAAAGGCGCACGCGGCAACCGTTTATTGCAACACTTAATCGATAACGCTCGAAAACAGAACCTTAGGCGTTTATTTGTCCGCTCGACTCAAACCGTTCATTGGTTTCTCGAACGCGGATTTATTCTTTGCGAAATTGCCGATGTACCTGAGCCGATAAAAAACGCTTATAACTATCAGCGTAATTCCAAGTTGCTGTACAAAGACGTCGGCTGAATTTTAGACCCGATCGTTACGTCGAATCAGTCACGCTGAACTAGGCATGCTATTAAATATCGAAGAATGGAAACTACTGGGCGCTTTCACCCATATTTACGACAATAACTTTGCCCAACAATCGGGAATTAGTACGCACTATGTGGTTTTGGCTTATCAGGTGCAAGTAGACGTCAACTTGGACTTGTTACCCTTGCACCAACATACCGGTTATCGATAGTTCGGCGAGCGCGACAATTTTGCTGAAATCCATCCGAACAGCCGGGTTTATTTCCGGTATTTAACTTAACCAGACCAAACGCCGAGCATGTTGAAAGTATTGCAAATTACCGATTTACACATAAAACCGCATCTTGGCGACACCATGTTCGGGATCGATACCGAGATTCTTTTTCAGCAAACCCTGCAACACGCACACGATCAGCATGGCCGTTTCGATCTGATTCTGCTGACCGGCGATCTGGCGCAACATCCGATCGCAGACAGCTATCGGCGCATATGTCAGCACCTCCAAAGCTACAATACCCGCTGCCTATGCCTACCGGGCAATCATGACGATTTCGGCTTGATGACGATCCATTTGAATCAGGGTGTCGTGAGTTGCGATAAGGTCGTGCAACTAAAGGGATGGCAAATCATCGCTTTGAATAGTCAGAAACCAGGCAGCCCCGCCGGCGACCTCACGTCAAATGAATTAGGATTTTTGGAAAAATGCTTACAGTCCAGCCCTGAGTTAGCGACGCTGATCGCCGTTCATCATCACTGTATCGCCAGCGGCTCGCCGTGGCTGGATACCATGCAGATCCGCAACAGCGGCAGTTTTTTGGCATTGATCCAAGCATTCCCCCAGGTCAAAGCCGTGACGTTCGGACACATCCATCAAGAACTTTCCTCAACCAAGGATCAAATGGCCATTTACGGCACGCCGTCAAGCTGTTTCCAGTTTGCGCCTAACTCGTCCGAGTTCTGCATTGAAAACGCCTCGCCCGGCTACCGGATATTTGAATTGTTTACTAACGGCAAGCTGCAATCGAAATGCTACCGCGCACCGATAAAAATGGACGACCTAGATATAAACGCTCACGCTTATTAAGCGTCATCTCGTCCGGACAAATAGCCGGCCGCATCTATCTGGCTGTCATCCGCAATCAATAGAGCGCCTAACTCATCCATCGCCTTACGGTACACTCGGCGCTTAAAATACACCACATCTTGCAGCGGATACCAATATTCGACCCATTTGAAACTATCGAACTCTTGCTTGTGCCCGCAATCGAATCGCACCGTGGATTCATCACCCAATAGGCGCAACATGAACCAGATTTGCTTCTGGCCTATACACAATGGCTGTGAGTTTTTGCGAATATAACGCTCAGGCAGCTTATAACGCAGCCAATAACGTGTACGTCCCAATAATTGGACATCTTCCGGACGCAAGCCGGTCTCCTCCCACAATTCACGATACATCGCGGTCTCTGGGTCTTCGTCACTGTCGATACCGCCTTGCGGAAATTGCCACGAATTAGCGCCTTTACGCTTTGCCCAGAACACACGACCCTCGTCATTGCAAAGGATGATCCCGACATTCGGCCGGTATCCCTTCGAGTCTATCATGTAAAAACCTGTATTATTTGCCGCCCGTAATGCCGGCTGAATGTTAAAATCGCATTCGGGCAGACCATTAAAACTTAATGGTGCAATTGTTCCACAAATAGGCGGCGGAAGCCATAAGCCGCGATGTTTTATTTACTTTCTTCAGGTTTACTGTGAGCTTAGCGATTTTTGATTTGGATAACACTTTAATTGCCGACGACAGCGATTTCTTATGGGGGCAGTTTTTAGTGGATCGCGGCATAGTTGATAAGGACTATTACGAACAGACCAACCAAAAGTTCTACGAGGATTACAAACACGGCTCGCTCGATATTGCGGCGTTCCTTAGCTTTTCGTTAGCGCCTTTGGCCGCGCATGATGTTGATCAGCTCTACTGCTGGAGGGAAGAGTTCATAGAAACTGTGATCAAACCGATCACGCTTAGCGCCGCACATGCTTTAGTAGAGCGACACCGCACGGCCGGCGACACGCTTTTGGTCATTACGGCTACCAACCGGTTCGTAACCGCGCCTATCGTCGAACTTTACGGCATCGACCATTTGCTGGCGACTGACCCGGAGTTTATCGATGGCCGATATACGGGCCGGTTTATAGGCATTCCGTGTTTTCAGGAAGGCAAAGTCAAGCGACTGGAAGATTGGCTCTCCGCCACACAAATGACTCTAAAGGGAAGCTGTTTCTACAGCGACTCCCATAATGACCTGCCTTTACTGAAGTTGGTTGACAAACCTATAGCCGTCGACCCGGACCAGAAGCTGCGTCAGGCCGCGGATGCGGCCGGCTGGCCGGTTATTAGCCTGAGATGACGCGCGAAAATCAGGCCGCGTCGACCAGCCCATGCCGGCCCGCCAATATAATATTGAATCGCTTCTATTTTTTTTGTATAAAGAAGATCTGTTTGTCCGCTTCCTTAAGAATCTTCAATGGAACATGCCCCGCTTGATCAATATAGACACCAAAGTCCAAATGGGCGGCAGGATCGGTGGCAATGACTTTAACCACCGAACCACTTTCAATTTCCATGATAGCTTTTTTCAGACGTAATAACGGTAAGGGGCATTGCAAACCACTGGCATCAACTTCTAAGTCAAATTCGATCATTTTTTGCTTAACCAAAATTAGCGATAGATAACAGTATCATATCACCAACCCTAGCCGCGAAAAATCAAGCACCCAATGGATTACTTTCCGCTTTTCCTTACACTGAAAAACCAACCCTGCCTGGTCGTCGGAGGCGGCGATGTTGCCGCGCGCAAGATCGAACTGTTAGGGCGTGCCGGCGCCAGTATTACCGTAGTAGCCGAGGCTTTCGGCAAAAGCGTGCTCAGTTTACAAACCGAGCTAAATCTGACTTTGTTACAAAAACGTTTTAGCGACCCGGATGTATTGGGCATGAAGCTGGTGGTTTCCGCCACCAACGACAAGGCAACCAACCGGCAAGTCGCCCGAGCGGCCAATCAGCATCAGATTCCGGTAAACGTGGTTGATGATCCGGAATTGTGCAGTTTTATCTTTCCGGCCATAGTCGATAGATCTCCGTTGATTGCCGCTGTATCCTCAGGCGGCTCTTCCCCGGTTCTCGCACGTTTATTGCGCGCGAAGATAGAAAGCGTTATTCCATCCGCCTACGGCCGGCTAGCGCAATTTGCCGAAGGATTTAGGCTATCAGTAAAGCAACAAATAAAACATCCCGCACAGCGCCGCCTATTTTGGGAAAACATATTGAACGGCCGCGTTGCGGAACTCGTTTTAATCGGCAAGACCGAGGACGCCGAGCGCGAATTTATTCGCTGCTTAAACAATGCGGATCAACCGAAACCGGTAGGTGAGGTATATTTGATCGGCGCAGGCCCGGGCGACCCGGATTTGCTAACCTTTCGCGCGTTACGCTTGCTTCAGCAGGCCGATATCGTGGTCTATGACCGATTGGTGTCACCGGGTATATTGGAAATGGCCAGACGTGATGCGGAAAAAATTTACGTCGGCAAACAGCGCAGCAACCATAGCCTAGCGCAAGAATCGATTAACGAATTACTGGCGAATTTGGCACTAGCGGGGAAACGCGTCGCTCGGCTGAAGGGGGGCGATCCCTTTATTTTCGGGCGCGGCGGCGAGGAAATCGAGACGCTGCTGCAACAAGGCATCAGTTTTCAAGTGGTACCCGGCATAACGGCGGCTTCAGGCTGCGCCAGCTATGCAGGCATCCCGTTAACCCATCGCGATCATGCACAATCCTGCACCTTTGTTACGGGACATTTAAAAGACGGCAGCATCAACCTGAATTGGAAACAGTTAGCCATACCTAACCAAACCATAGTGATTTATATGGGCTTGGTTGGGTTGGAAAACATATGCCAAGCTTTGATTGACCACGGTCTACCGTCCGATTACCCTATTGCCATTATTCAGCAAGGTACAACACCTAATCAAAAAGTAATCACCGGCACCTTAAGCAATATGCCACAGCAGGCACATCAAGCCGGCATCAAGCCCCCCACTTTAATAATTGTCGGAACCGTCGTCCGCTTGCATGAAAAACTGGATTGGTTTCAAAGACGCGAATCGGATTAGATTCAAATACGCCCGCTTCAGAAGAATTTAAGTTTAACCGGGAAAAATTGGGCTGGAGGCTAGGAAAATCGTCCTGTTTTAAAGAAAAGCGATTGAATTTTTCTGCAAAATTCCCTATCCTTTCCTGACTTTCTTTCCATTGACCATTGGATTGCCCTATGTGGTTCATGGTCCTTTTTTAATCACAACGAGAGAACATAAGAATGAAAAAATCATTTGGTTTATTAGCAGGTGCCGCTCTGATTGCAATTAGCACTCAAGTAGCCGCCGACGAAGCGAAAAAAGTTGGTGAGAAAATTTACGAGCGCGCTTTCGGCCGCGGTTGCGGCGCTTGCCACGACATCGCTTCTAACCCTCAATTAAAAGAACTGATCAAAGCCGGTAAACTGCCTAAAGATCAATTCGCAAAAGTTTTGAAAGAAGGCAAAAACGGTATGCCTAAAGCCGTTGAAGCCATCATGGCTGTCGGTCCTGTTAAGAAAGCAGGCTATACCGAAGACCAAGCTATCGACGCCGTATACTCTTACCTGAGCGAATAATTAAAGTCTTCAGGCAAACAAAAAGCCGCCACACGAATTGCGTGTGGCGGCTTTTTTATGCTCTCGAAAAATCCTAATCTTAGTTAATCGTTCCGACAGCGGCCCAAATAAATCGTACGATTTTTTTGATGAGTGAGGCGATAGCGATTACGCAACCAAATACACCCCACTGCGGCTATCATCAAGCCACACGATATGAATGTCAAAAAGACCAGATCCTTTAAATCAGTCAATTCTTTGATCAACCGCTGATTAACCGCATCGTCCTGAACCTTTACCTGGGTGTGACCGGTGTAAGTACTTAGCACTTTTACATCGCTTTTCAAGTCCTGGAGCGTGTTTAATGAATCCACAAGGCTGCCGCGCTTGATATTTTCCTCCAGCGATCGCAGCTTACTTTCAATCGAACCGCTGACGAGGCCGAACAACTGACCTTTCAATGCATTTATTTCGGCTGAAAGTGCCGGATTTTGCAGTGCATAGCTTACCGTCCCAGCTTGGTTTGCTTGAATTTCTTCGATTGTGTCTTGCTTTGGCATTAAGAATATTCCCATCGCAAATACCGCAACCATCAATGCAAATACCAATACCAACAGAAACCGATTGATCTTTACCAAGGCATGGTGTCGTTGGACAGCCTGAAGTAAAGCTAGCGATTGTGATTTACTGTTGGCATCATCCAGATTAATCTCGGGTATATCGCTCATTATTGTTATAGTGTGGCTAATCAGGAAGCGTTTGTGCAAGACGGAATAGTATGCAACTCAAGGCCACAAACCCAATCTTACCCATGATAATCCATTATACAAGCTTCACTGAAAATGTCCCGCCTTAATATCAGACAAACTTAACGGCCCTTTTTTGCCGCAATCCGCATTCTCAACGCATTAAGCTTGATAAAACCTTCCGCATCTTTCTGATTGTACGCGCCACTATCTTCCTCGAATGTCGCTATGTTTTCGTCGAATAGACTGTTATCCGACAGGCGCCCAACCGTAATAACATTACCTTTATATAACTTCAGGCGTACTTTGCCGTTCACATTGACTTGCGACGCATCAATCATGGTTTGCAGCATCTTGCGTTCTGGACTCCACCAATAACCGTTATAAATCAATGATGCATAACGCGGCATCAACTCGTCTTTCAAATGCGCCACTTCGCGGTCCAGCGTCAACGATTCGATGGCCCGGTGCGCCTTCATCATCACGGTACCGGCCGGGGTTTCGTAACAGCCGCGCGATTTCATACCCACATATCGATTTTCGACGATGTCCAATCGACCGACGCCGTTTTCCCCGGCAAGTTTATTTAGCTTCTCCATCACCTGATGCGGTGTATGCGGCACATCATCGATCGCAACGATGTCGCCGTTTTGATAAGTCAGTTCAACATAAGCGGCTTGATCGGGTGCGTTTTCCGGTGAAACCGTCCAACGCCACATATCTTCTTCCGGCTCGGTCCAAGGATTCTCCAGAATACGGCCTTCGTATGAAATGTGCAGTGAGTTGGCATCCATGGAATACGGCGAGGTTTTGCCTTTTTTCATTTCTACCGGAATGCCGTGTTTTTCGGCGTAATCCAACAGTTTTTGCCTGGAGTTCAAATCCCACTCCCGCCATGGCGCAATAATTTTGATATCCGGCCGCAAGGCGTAGGCACCCAATTCGAAACGCACTTGATCATTACCTTTACCGGTCGCACCGTGAGCAATCGCATCGGCCTCGGTTTCGTTGGCAATTTCGATCAAGCGCTTCGCAATCAAGGGACGAGCAATCGAAGTACCCAGTAAATATTCCCCCTCGTAAATCGTGTTTGCTCTAAACATCGGAAATATAAAATCGCGGGCAAACTCTTCTCGCAAATCGTCGATGTAAACTTCCTTAATACCCGCCGCCTTGGCTTTCGTGCGCGCGGGCTCCAACTCTTCCCCTTGACCGATGTCGGCGGTAAACGTCACCACCTCGCATTGATAGACATCTTGCAACCATTTAAGAATAACCGAGGTATCCAGACCGCCGGAATAGGCCAACACCACTTTTTTGACTTCGGACATATGTGTTTTACACCATAGATTTAAGAATAAAAACGGCGTGAATTATAACGGAAAACAAACCGGGTTTACTTAACAAGCCCGACCTTTGCCGAACATTTACAATACTTCAGCCAACATATCGGCTATTCTGCGAGTTGCCCCTTGATTACGCAATACAAAGGCTTTAGCTCTAGCAGTCATTTTATTTCGGAAGTCCACGTCATCCTTTATTTGCAAAACGGCATCCACAACGGCTTGTGGATCATTGCATTGAATCGCGGCTTGTTCGGCCAATATCCTTTCGGCAATCTCCTTGAAATTAAACATCTCCGGTCCAAACAACACCGGCACGCCAACCAATGCCGGCTCCAATACGTTGTGCCCCCCAACCGGAACCAGACTGCCTCCGACGAATGCCACATCCGCGGCTGCGTATAACATTTTCAATTCACCCATGCTATCGGCGATATAGACATCCGCTTCTGCGGAAATTGACGCCGATTCACTCCGCATCACCACAGTCAGACCTTGCTCTTCGCATAACTCTTTTACCTGCCGAAATCGCTCCGGATGCCTGGGCGCAATCATCAATAACAATTCCGGAATATGGGTTTTTAACGCGCGGTAAACCGGCAAAAGCAAAGCCTCTTCACCCTGATGCGTGCTGGCAAGAATCATCACAAATCGGCCGGCTAATCCTTGTTGTTTGAAATTCCTTCCAGTCGCGATAACCGACTCGTCTATAGTCACATCGAATTTAATATTTCCCAATACCGCGATCCGCTCCGGAATAGCTCCGATTTCTATGAAGCGTAATTTGTCTTCTTCAGTCTGTGTAGCAATTCGACTAATACATCGAAATGCCGGCTTAATCACCCCGGGAATTTTTTTATAAGCGGGGGCAGCGTATTCGGACAATCGTCCGTTTATTACAAATAAAGGTATTTGTCGTTGGGAACAGATTGCAAAAATATTCGGCCAAATTTCCTTTTCTATAAATACAGCTATTGCCGGATGGAAATGGTCAAAAAAACGGTTAAGTATTAAAGGTAGATCGTAAGGCAGATAAACATGTTCAACTTGGTTTCCCAACGTGGCGCGCACCCGGGCCGACCCGGTGGGCGTAATGGTGGTCACCAAAAAACGACGGTGGGGATGCTCCGTACGCATCAGTTTAATTAATGGAAATGCAGCCTCCGCCTCTCCAACCGATACGCAATGAAACCAGATTAGATTCCTTTTCGGACTTCCCTCATAGAATCCAAACCGCTCTCTCCAACGCAGCGAATATCCCGGTACTTTTTTGTCACGCCAAAATAGCCGCAACAACACGACAGGTAAACTGCAATAAAAAACAAATGTATACAAATAACGCATTATATGAGTCAGAGCTTCAAACCGAGTAGCTTGGACTGTCTAGTCGACTGCAAAAACATCTACTCGAAGATAGCCAATTTTATGAATACTAAATAATCAACCCAAATACACAAAAGCATATACGGGAAATCAAAGGACAGAATTGTACAGGACTATAGCTAAGTTTTCGGCAATTCTATTTCCCTAACCAGGGCAATCGCGCAAATCGTTGCGGAAGACGGTTGGATGGCGTCCAATCCGCATTTGGCAATCACCGCAACCTCTCATCCGGTGGGGATTACCGTCAGATAACGGCATTGCAGTGTGCGATTTACCACGGCCGGCCAACCGGGCTGCGATTTTCCAGATACCGATTGTTGGGTCGACCGGCAGGACAATGCGCAAACCCATCGCCGGGAGCTGGAACTGCCGGAAGGCCTGCATCAAGTGGTGGTAGAAGCCACCGACTGGTACGGCAACAGCAGTGAAAGTCAATACCGCGCCGCCGAAGCCGACCGTTGAAGTGTTGTCCGGACACAAAGGACGCACTTTGTGGCACGACGGCCCGTTGACAATTAAACTGACAAGGGTAACGACCGTATATGGGGGGCGATGACGATTACGATCAGCCGTCAGGCGGCTATGGTAGCGATACTTTATCCGGCGGCCCGGGCAAGGATAAATTGACGGGAAACAACGGTAATGATCGAGACTGTTGGGCGGTAGCGAGGACGATGCGCTGTCGAGCCGCGACTCCGCGCCGTGTCATGCAAAAAAGCCGCCGATAAGGTGTTTTGCCGGGCATGCGGTAACGGTTTTATTCCGGAAAAGCAGCAAGGCAAGCAGGCATTGAAACCAACGACGCCAAAAGGCACAACGCCGCGGATTTACAAGCGTTGATCGATCATGAGTTGCCGGCAAGATTGCTGGAGGAGATTTGCCGGCCGAAAGTGGCTGCGGCGGTTACGCGATCGGTTTTGGACGAGAATCAGGATTTGCCGCAACACCCCGCCTGTTTGCCGTGCAACTGTATCGGCGGACAAGGGACGCTCCCATAGGAACAAAACACGCAACAGTCGCCGGGCTTAGGCTTTAACAGAGTATGGCAGCCCTGACACTCGTAAAACCAGAGGCAGGCATCGCTCGGCATGACCTCGGTTTTGCGGTGTCCGCATTCCGGGCAGATCAGTGTTGATTCTAAAATGACCTCGTTGTTCATCGTTACTTGTCCTATGATTTTTTATCCGAACCCTGCGACACAGGGGCGGTAATGTCGCGACAACTCCGCATGGCGATGCTCCTATTTGACTGACTGAGCCGGCGAATTTCCGGGCATTAGCGCAACCGCAATCGAGCACGGTGCGTGGTGCCCCGGTAATCGGCGTCGCTTGAACCGGTTTCGCGGCACACTTCTTCGGCTTCCAAGCCCACCAGTTCGCGTAACATGAATGCCTTGGCCATTTTCGGCGGTAGATAGTTCCGACAGGTTTCGTAGATGTCCCGGAACTCCTGTCTTGAACGCCGCTTCGGGATCGTTCCAGGTTATGGGGCCGCCGTTCCAGTGGTCATTGTTCATGAAAGACGCGTCCTCATAGGCTGCATCAGTGCCGTTAACGATTTGGTCGCAACCAAAGTTAGCGATTTCACGGCTGCTACGCCGCCGGTGGTCGGCAATTTTATGTTTCAAGTGCCGATTAGCCAAGTGCGTAAACCAGCCTTGCCTTGGAAACTCGCAGCCGCTTGCCAAGCGGGCAGCAAGGTTCCCTGCACGGCGTCGTCGGGCCGGTTCGTTATCGCGCAGTTGCAGCAAGGCATAGCGAAGCAGTCCGGGGCGATGTTCGGCAAGTAGGATTTCGCTCAGTTGATCGGATGCGTTCATTGCGGCGTTCAACAACATGCATCATCGGCCTTGGCCGATTCACTGCCGGATCCAGGCGCGCAATCGAATAAGGATATCGTCCAAAATAACTTCCCGATATGGCCATAGTCACTGGGGACGTAGCGAGTGAGGATGTCGGCAGCAAGGACGCTGCCGTCAAGCCCCCATGGAAGGGTTCACGGCGTTCCTCATTCGGTATGCCCCAGGGTACGGGAAGTTGTTTTTGGCCGAATCCTAAAGAGCTTTCCCGGTTCGCGGGCGAGGGCCGCCGCTTGAGGCGCTGCCGGCGAAGGAGTAGATAATCCCGGCCAATTTATCGCGAACGCCGTTACGTTGAATAGGAAAGACGCCCGGCCCGAAAAGGAGTTATTCCCAACGCTTCATGACGCTCTCTGTCGATAATAATAGCTTTTATCTATTCAGGATCCCGATATGCAAAACCCGATTCTTTTTCTCGGATTGTTGATTTTTAGTGCATCCCTATTTGCTCATGGCCCGACCCCGCAAAAGGCCAAGGAATCGGTCACGGTCAATGCGCCCTTGGCCAAAGTTTGGGACGCGGTCAAAGGTTTCGATGCGATCGGCGACTGGCATCCCGGCCTGAAAAAAAGCGAGGGCGACGGGGTGAACGCGTCCGGCGGCAAACGCACGCTGACCTTTCAAAACGGCCAATCTTTGGTGGAAGAATTGGATTATTACAGCGAACAGGATCATGAATACAGTTATCGGTTAAAAACCGAGAATACCCAAGCCTTCCCGGCCAGCTCCTATAGCATCGAATTGAAAGTGGTGCCGGGCGAGGCGTCCGGCACCAGTTTGGTCACGCTGAAAAGCCGTTTTTACCGGGGTGACACCGGTAACACTCCGCCGGCTAATCTTAACGATGAAGCGGCCGTCGAGGCCATGACCGCATTCTTCAAAAACGGCCTGGCCGGGTTAAAAAGCAAAGTCGAATCACAATAAAGACCAAATCAACAGGAGGAGATACCATGAACACCAGTCGAATTGCCGGTCTCGGCATGAGCGTGACACTGCTGACGAGTTTTTGCGCGTTTGCCGAGGATTATATGCCTGCCGAATACAGGCCTGCGGTCGAATATACCGGGCAAAATACGGTAGTCACTTCCACGCCGCTTAACGAGCCCGAAGCGAGCGCATCAGCGGAATCCGGTTCCGTTTCGGCGCCTGAAACCGTCGAACCTCAGCAACTGGCAACAAGCAAAAACCGGCCGGAGCCGGCCGAGACGAAAGCAAAAAGTTCCGTTGAACCGGGCACTAAACCGGCAGAGACTGCCATCGTTAGCGGGGAAAGCGAAGAATCGCTGCTATCCGGTCGCAACGGACTGTTGGTCTTGCTGGCTGCATTGGGTATTTTCATGTTTTTCAGAAAAAAGCCCGTACAGCTTGCTCAGGCCGCATCTGAACCGCCTACGTCCGCGATCACCGGGGTCGAACGATATTTGGAAAAAGTATCCCCAAAGAAGACGGGTGTGGCCAAATATTTGGAAAGGCAACAGGCATCCGCGCCCAGCACGGGAGTCGCAAAGTATCTTGCCAAACAGGCGGCTAAAAATTGAACCCGACCTGAATGACCATGCGGATTCCTCCATACCATGAGGCGTCCGCTCTATTCAATGGCGCTACCTTTTGCGGAATAAGGGGCATTTCCGATGATGCCGTGGCGATTGGCCATCAAAGCCAATTCCGAAAGGGTTCTGACGCCCAATTTGTCTTTGACCGACGTGGCGTGATTGCACACGGTCTTATTGCTTAGACACAGGCTGTCGGCGACTTCCCGGCTGGTCATGCCGGTTGCCAGCAGTCGAAAAATATCGAATTCGCGCGGAGACAGGGATTTAATTCGGTCAAGCTCGCCCCATTCGGCTCCTGAACTGATCGCCAGCTGTTGAGCTATGACCGGTTCCACGAAAGTACCGCCCTCGGCAATCAGGCAAACCGCCGTGACCAATATGTCCGGCGCGTTGTTTTTGCTGAGATAGCCCCTGGCTCCCGCCTTGATTGCACGCGTCACGTAAACCAATTCGTTATGCATGCTGAAAACCAGAATCTTGCAATTCGAGTGGCGGCTGATGAGGCGCCGCATGCTTTCCAGGCCGCCCAGACCCGGCATGGATAAATCCATCACCACAACGTCCGGCTGCAATCGGGAATAAAGCTGGCAAGCCTCTTCGCCCCGTTCCGTTTCGTAAATGTCGCCAATCCGCTCGGACAACGATAGCAATGTCTTATACCCGGTTCTAACCACGGCATGGTCGTCGACCAGTAGAACACTAATTTTTTTTATCACCCGATAAAACCTCGATCGTATTGATTGCACGTTAGCCCCCGTTCGAATCGGGCGCGGCTTTTTACTGAAGTTGGCTGGCCGGATTGCTTGTTTCAGTGCCGGTAGAGCCGCATATGATGCCCGTTTAATTCGGCTTGGAACATGGGAGCTTTTCCCGATTTGCCCCGACATCGAGTCGCTCACCGAATATGGGACGTTTTCCGGCGTTCTTTGCGAACTTTTCCTATCCGATTCATGGAGTTTTTCCGTAACGGCGCCGGCCCGGTCCTCTATATCATTTTCGGCAGCGCGGCTGGTTGGCCGGTCACCTATGATGCACTTGATCAAAAGGCTTTTTTGCGATGCTTTCGGCCATCGACGCCGCGCCTCTTTTCAGACATAAGAAAAACCCTGGAGGACACATGCAACAACTCGACTTGCGCATAGCCGGGAAAACCGCGGCCTTGCTAGCCGGCGGCATCCTGAGCGCGGCGCAACCAGCCCTGGCGAATAAAGAATTGGAACAGCTTTCCAAACAGAACACCAACTGGGTCATGCAAACCAAAGACTACGCATCGACCCATTTCAGCGAAATGATCGACATCAACGCCAACAACGTGAAAAACTTGAAAGTGGCGTGGTCGTTCTCCACCGGCGTCTTGAACGGCCATGAGGGCGGTCCGCTGGTGGTCGACGGTATCATGTATGTGCATACGCCCTATCCGAACAACGTGTTCGCGATCAGTCTGGACGAACCCGACAAGATTTTGTGGCAATTCAAACCCAAACAAAATCCGGCCGCCCGTGCAGTAGCGTGCTGCGACGTGGTCAACCGCGGTTTGGCCTACGCGCCGGCCGGCAAGGATTATCCGGCCACGATCTTCTTGAACCAACTGGACGGCCATGTCGTCGCGCTGAACGCCAAGACCGGCGAGTTGCGCTGGAAAATGGAAAACTCCGACATCGCCATGGGTTCGACCTTGACCGTGGCGCCGTTCGTGGCCAAGGATAAGGTCATCGTCGGTTCGTCCGGTGCCGAATTGGGCGTACGCGGTTACGCCACGGCTTATAACGTCAAGGACGGCAAGCAGGAATGGCGGGTCTATGCCACGGGTCCCGACGAAGACATCAAATTGTCGAAAGACTTCAACAAAGCCAACCCGCACTACGGCCAATTCGGCTTGGGCCTCAAAACCTGGGAAGGCGATGCCTGGAAGATAGGTGGCGGCACCAACTGGGGCTGGTACGCCTACGACAGCGACCTGGAAATGCTGTATTTCGGTTCCGGCAACCCGGCGCCTTGGAACGAAACCATGCGCCCGGGCGACAACAAGTGGACCATGACCATCTGGGGTCGCGACATCAACAGCGGCGAAGCCAAATTCGGCTACCAGAAAACCCCGCATGACGAATGGGACTACGCCGGCGTCAACTACATGGGTTTGTCCGAGCAAATGGTCAACGGCAAGAAAACCAAACTGCTGACCCATCCCGATCGCAACGGCATCGTCTATACGCTGAACCGGGAAACCGGCGATTTGGTCAACGCCTTCAAGATCGACGACACCGTCAACTGGGTCAAGAAGGTCGATCTGAAAACCGGCCTGCCGGTGCGCGATCCGGAATATTCGACCCGCATGGATCATCAAGCGACCGGCATCTGCCCGTCGGCTATGGGTTACCACAACCAAGGCATCGAATCCTACGACCCGAACAAACAATTGTTCTTTATGGGCGTCAACCACATCTGTATGGACTGGGAGCCGTTCATGCTGCCTTACCGAGCCGGCCAATTCTTCGTCGGCGCGACTTTGAACATGTATCCCGGTCCTAAAGGCACCCTGGGCCAAGTCAAGGCTATGAACGCGGTCACCGGCAAAATGGAATGGGAAGTTCAGGAGAAGTTCGCGGTTTGGGGCGGCACCATGGCCACCGCCGGCGACTTGGTGTTCTACGGCACCCTGGACGGTTACATCAAGGCCCGCCATTCCAAAACCGGCGAAGAACTGTGGAAGTTCAAGCTGCCTTCCGGCGTGATCGGCCACCCGATTACCTATAAACACAACAACAAACAATACGTTGCGATTTACTACGGTGTCGGCGGCTGGCCCGGCGTCGGCTTGGTGTTCGACCTGGCCGACCCGACCGCGGGTCTGGGTGCGGTCGGTGCGTTCAAGGAATTGGCGCACTACACCCAAATGGGCGGCGGCGTGATGGTGTTCTCGCTATAAACCGTAGAGTGGGCACGCAATGCCCACCTTGTTGGCCGAATCGAATCGGTGGGCATTGCATGCCCACCCTACGTTGAATCCCAAAATACATGAAAACGACGACACACTTATTAACCGCCTTGGCGCTGGGCATTGGGTTTTCCACCGCTCAAGCCGAGCAGCCGGCATTGAAAGTCTGCACGGCCGAAAACGAAATGCCCTATTCCAACCAAAACGGCGAGGGCTTCGAAAACAAATTGGCGCAATATGTTGCCGAGCAAATGGGCCGTAAGCTGGAAACCGTGACTTGGAAGGACCCGCGTTACTTCATACGCGATTATGTCGACAAAGGCTTGTGCGACGTGGTGATGGGCGTCGATTACGGCGATCCCAGGCTGTACACCACGGTCCCTTATTACCGTTCCGGCTATGTCTTCATCACTCGCGAGCAGGACAATCTGGAACTGGAAAACTGGGACAGCGAGGCCTTACAAACCGCCAAGCGCATCGCCTTTATACCCGGTACCCCGGCCGAGACCATGCTGCGTGCGATAGGGCGTTACAACGATATGTTCAATTACCAGCACGAGCTTGTCGGTTTCAAGTCGCGCCGCAACCAGTACGTCAAGTATGAAACCGAAAAACTGGTCGACGAAGTCGCGTCCGGCAACGCGGAAATCGCCGTGTTGTGGGGACCGGCCGCGGCCCGTTATGTAAAGGCCTCCGCTACCCCGTTGAAGATGACCGTCATCCCCGACAACAACACGCGGGCCGACGGCGAGAAGGTCGGCTTCCATTACAGCACGGCGATCGGCGTGCGTAAGGGCGATGTGGCTTTGCTGGAACAATTGAACAAATTGATTAGAAAAAATCAGGACGATATCGAGGAGCTGTTGGAAGCGGAAGGCATACCGCTTCTGAAAGAACCCGAAACCGCCTTGTCGATGAATTAACAGGAAAATCAATGAAACTTAAAACCATTTTGAACGGTGCCTTGCTGAGCCTGGCGGTGGCGGGCATATCGTCCGCACAGGCCGACATCACGCTGCGCCATGCCATTAACGGCGAACAGCTGGATTTGAGCTTCGCCAAAAAAGGCGGCAATACCGAGCAATTCAAGCAATTCATGCAAACCGGTAAAAACCCCTACAACGGCGACGAAGAGGCCGTCAAGAAAGGCGAAAGCCTGTATATGACGGGTTGCTCAGGCTGCCACGGCCACGAGGCGGAAGGCAAGCTCGGCCCCGGCCTGGCCGACGACTATTGGACTTACCCGCGCGGTTTGACCGACCAGGGTTTGTTCGAAATCTTGTTCGGCGGGGCCAACGGCATGATGGGGCCGCAATACGTCAACTTCAGCACCGACGACATGCTGCACATCATGGCATTTATCCGCAGCATCTATAAAGGCGATCCGAAAAAAGCGGAATGGTTGAAGTAACACGTTTACGGCGAAACGGTACCCCTCTTTGAAAAAGAGGGGCTAGGGGAGATTTTCTAACCAAATCCCCCCTCGATCCCCCTTTTCCAAAGGGGGAAGAAGATGGTTATCCAATAAATTTATCAGGAGATCAACATGAAACGATTATTGATTTTGAGCACAGCGCTATTGTTTTTGGGCTTGACAGGCGCCGCGAAAGCTTACGACGGCACCAAATGCAAGGAAGCCGGCAACTGCTGGGAACCCAAGCCGGGTTACCCTGAAAAAGTGGCGGGGAGCAAATACGACCCGAAACACGATCCCAACGAACTGAACAAACAAGCGCAATCGATCAAGGAAATGGAAGCCCGTAACGCCAAACGCGTCGAGCTCATGGCCAAAACCGGCAAGTTCGTTTACGACGTCGAAGAGCAATAATCGCCTATGGCTGTAGGGGCGAATGGATTCGCCCTTTGCTAACCCCCCGGCGTTTGCCGCTACGGAACCTGCGGCAAACGCCAC